>JAKAUF010000417.1 GCA_021827785.1 Acidobacteriota bacterium
TCGAACCTAGCCGGCGATGGGCGGATTTTGTCGCCGCGCCGGAGGCATTGGAGTCCGCCGCCGCCGCGGTGCGGCGCTGGCTGGATGGCCGCGGGGCCGGTTAAATCGCCGCCGTTATTACCTCTCAGGTCCGCGCCCGGCTGCGCCCGCCCTCTCGCGTACCTATAATTCTGTTCTGGCGCGTCACAATTGCAGTTCCTGGACTATTCCCCTTGGCTGACATTGAAGCTCCCTCTCACGCCGGACGCAACGTCGTCCTGGTGCTCATTCTTCTCGCCATCATCGCCGCGGCGGTGGTGCTGACACGCGGCGGCACGCCGGCGGTCACGGCCAAAACCTGGCCGCAAGCGGTGGGACGGCAGGTCACGCTGCACCTGACCGTGCGCGACGGCATGGGCGTGCGCGCGGTCCGCGTCTACTACCGCCAAGGGGGCAAAACGCTGCCCGTGGCGCGCGCCGGCGCCGGCGGCAGGCACTGGCTGACCGCGCCGGCGGCGGAGCAGCAGGTGACGCTGGCGGCCAAGATCGGCGCCCGCGACGTTCCCGGGCTGAAGGATGGCCCGGCGGTGCTGATCGTGCATGCCGTCGCGGGCAATCTGCGCGGTTCGGCGATCACACTGCGGCGCAAGCTGGAGGTGCAGACCCAGCCGCCCGTGATTACCCCATTGACCACGCAGCAATACATTCATCAAGGCGGCTGCGAAATGGTGATCTACCGCCTTTCCGAGCCGGGCGGCGCCAGCGCCGCCGGGGTGAAGAGCGGCGTGCGGTTTGACGGGAATTACTTCCCCGGTTATCCCGTGCCCGGCGGCGCCAAAGGCACGCGCTTCGCCATGTTCGCCATGCCCTTTAACGCGCCGTTGACCGCCGTGCCGCGCCTGGTGGCGCAAGACGCGGCGGGCAATCGCACCGTCTCCAACTTCCCGGTTGAGACCTTCGCCAGCCACTACCGCACCCGCACCTTCAAAATCACCAACGCCTTCATCTCCCGCGTAGTGACGCCCATTATTCGCAACACCCCAGGGCTCCAGATGCCCTCCACCCCGCTGGGGGAGTTCTTGCTGGTCAACGGAAAGTTGCGCCGGCGGGAGGCGCGTGAACTGGCCCGCGTCAGCCATACCAGCGTGCACCGCTTCCTCTGGCACGGCGGGTTCTTGCCGCTGCCGCATTCCGCCGTGGAGGCGCGTTTCGCCGACCACCGGCTGGACACCTACCATGGCAAGGTCGTGCAGCAGGATTATCACTTGGGGTACGATCTGGCCTCCGTCGAGCACGCCCCCATCCCCGCCGCCAATGCCGGGCGCGTGGTGTGGACCAAATATTTTGGGATTTACGGCAACAGCGTGCTGATTGATCATGGCTATGGCCTGATGACCCTTTACGGTCACATGAACGATTTCTCCGTCAAGCCCGGGCAGATGGTCGCCAAGGGCCAGATCATCGGCCATACCGACTCCACCGGCCTGGCGACCGGCGACCACCTGCACTTCAGCGTGCTGCTGGATGGCGTGCAGATTAACCCGGTGGATTGGTGGGACGCGGGTTGGGTCAAGTCGCGGATCGAAGCTAAGCTAAAGGCCTACGGCGACACCGGCGCACCGCTGACCGCGGCGGCGGGGGAGTGAGCCGCCGGCGAACCTTAAGGTTGGCTGAAACCCGACCTCGTAGTCGCCCGTCCCATTACCTGGCGTTCGGGCGTTTCCGTCGTGCTCGGACCGGTCGTGCCCATCCCAAGATGCCGCTCTTCCCCCGGTTCCGATGCACCCGCGCCGTAGTCGCCGGCCTCCTGCTGGCCGGCGCCGTTCCCATGCTGGCGCTTACGCCGCCGTCGCCTCGCAAATCCCCGCACGCCGCGACCCCGCCGACCGTCGCCGCCCTGGGCCTGCCCCCCGCCGCGCAGGCGGCGCCCTCCCCACCTCCGGCGCTGCCGGCCACGCCGGCCCGCCAGGTGACGCTGGGCCAGGCCATCGCCTTGGCCCTGGCCTTCAATCCCAGCTTGCGGGCCGACGCCATGGCCATTCCGGAGGCCGAGGCCAACCAAATCACCGCCTCACTCCGCCCCAATCCGGTATTCACCTGGGACGCGCTGTTCGTCCCCTATTTCGATCCGGACAAGTTCAACCGGGCCTTCCTGAACAACTCCTCCGAATTCGACGCGCTGGTCGGCTACACCTTCGAGCGCGGCGGCAAGCGCCAGCGGCGCATGCAAGCCGCCCAGGAGGTCACCGCCGTCACCCGCTCCGACGTCGCCGATGTCCGCCGCCGCCTCGGCTTTCAGGTGGCGCAGCAGTTCGTGGCCGTGCTGCTGGCGAAATCCACCTTGGCCTTCGCGCGCCGCGACCTGGCCAGCTTCAACCAAACCATCCAGGTCTCTCGCGCGCGCTACCGAGCCGGGCAAATCAGCGAAGGCGACTACCTGAAGATCAAGCTCCAGCGGCTGCAATTCCAGACCGACGTTTCCTCGGCGCAACTGAACCTGGTGCAAGCCCGCGCCAGCCTGCGGGCGGCGGTAGGCGACCGGGCGCTGGCGCGGAACTTCCACGTCATCGGCCACCTGGCATTCACCCCCTTGCACGGCGCCGCCGACGATTACCGCGCCCTGGCGCTGAAGTACCGCCCCGACCTGCGCGCCGCCCGGCAGGGCATCACCGCGGCGCGCGGGCAGTATTTGCTGGCCAAGGCCAACGGCAAGCGCAACCTGACCGTGACCTTCGGCTACACCCACGTCAGCGCGGCCAACACCGGCAGCCTGACCTTCAACATGCAGATCCCCGTGTTCAACCGCAACCAGGGCAACATCGAGCACGCCGCCTATGCCCGCCTGCGGGCGCGGGACATGGCCGACGCCGCCCGCCAGTTGGCGCTGATGCAGGTGAGCCGGGCCTATGACGCCGCGCGCACGGGCGCCAGGGTGGTGCAGCTCTACCAAAGCGGCTACCTGAAGCAGGCGCGCGAATCGCGCAGCATCAGCTCCTACGCCTACACCCGGGGCGCGGTCAGCCTGCTGAACTTTCTCGACGCCGAGCGCAGCTACCGCAGCACCGAACTGGCCTACCGCCGGGCGCTGGCGGCCTACATGCTGGCGCGGGAGCAATTGAAGGAGATGGCGGGAACGAGGCAATTACCATGACCCAGCCCTACCGCAACCCGAGGCCCGCCGGCCGCCGCGCGCCGCGAGCCCTGACCGCAGCCGTGGCCGCCTGTTTTGCCGCCGGCGGCGGGCTGCTGCTGGCCGGCTGCGGCCACGACGCCAAGGCCACCCCGGCCTTCACCGCCACCACCACGGCCGCCGCGGCCAACGTGCATCCCTCGCTGTTCACCGTGCCGCGCAACCAATGGGGCCATTTGCAGGTGGTCACCATCGCGCCGACGACGATCACTCGCACGCTGCAACTGCCGGGCACCGTCGAGTACAACCAGTTCCGCACCACGCCGGTGCTGACGCCGGTGGGCGGCCCGGTGGGGCGCATTCTGGCCGTGCCCGGCGAGTGGGTTCGCGCCGGCCAGCCGCTGTTGGAAGTCCGCAGCCCGGATTATTCCGGCGCGCGGGCGGCGTATCTGAAGGCCAAGGCCGCGGCGCAATTGGCGCGCGAGAACGAGCGCCGCGCCCAGGATTTGTACGAACACCACGCCATTGCCCAGCAGGCGCTGGAGCAGGCGCAGGCCAGCCAAGCGCAGGCCGATGCGGCGCTGCAAAACGCCATCGCCGCGCTGCACGTGCTGGGCATCACCGATCCCGCCCGCGTCAGCGGCCAGGCTTCGCCGGTGCTGCCCGTGGTGGCGCCGATCGCCGGCATGGTGGTGGCGCGCGATGTCGCCCCCGGCCAGCTGGTCTCCGCCGGCAGCCAGGTGTTCACCATCTCCGACATGGGCAGCGTCTGGGTGCAGGTGCACGTCTATGAGCGCCAGCTCGGCGTGATCGCCGTCGGCCAGCCCGTGGCGATCACCGCCAGCGCCTATCCGGGCCGCGTCTTCCACGGCCGCATCTCCTACATCGGCGCCACCCTGGACCCCAAAACCCGCACCGTGCAGGCGCGCATCGTCACCGCCAATCCCGGCGCCCGGCTGAAGAACCAAATGTTCGTGACCGCCGTGGTGCGCGCCGGCCGCATCGCCCACGCCCTCACCGTGCCCAACTCCGCCGTCCTGCGCGACAACGTCAACCATCCGTTCGTTTACCTCGCCACCGCCCAGCGCGGGCAGTTCCGCCGCCGGTTGGTGGATATCGGTCCCAGCCAGAACGGCAGCACCCAGATCCTCGGCGGCCTGAAGCCCGGCGACCGCGTGCTGGCCCAAGGCGCCATCTTCATTCAGTTCGCCAGCCAATTGCAGGATTAATCCCGCACCCGTACCCCCGCCGAATGCGATGATTCACCGCCTGGTTCAACTCGCCCTCCGCCAGCGCTTCATGGTGATCCTGATCGCCTTGCTGGTCGCCACCGGCGGCATCATCTCCTTCCGCCGCATGCCGCTGGACGCCTATCCCGACCTTTCGCCGCCAATGGTCGAGATCATCACCCAGTGGCCGGGCCACGCCGCCGAGGAAGTCGAGCGGCTGGTGACGCTGCCCATCGAGTTGTCCTTCAACGCCACGCCGCACATGGTGTACATGCGTTCGATCTCGCTGTACGGCCTGTCGGACGTGACCCTGACCTTCAAGAACGGCACGGACGTCTATTGGGCCCGCGATCTGGCCTACCGCCGCATGATGGAGGCCTCGCTGCCGGCCGGCGTGGTGCCCACCATGTCGCCCAACTCCAGCCCCAGCGACCTGATCTACCGCTACGTGGTCGAAAGCCCCGACCGCTCGCCGCAGGAGCTGAAGACCATCCAAGACTGGGTGCTGTCGCGCGACTACAAATCCCTTCCCGGCGTCGCCGATGACAGCGGCTTCGGCGGCACGGTGATGCAATATCAGGTGCTGCTCAACCCCACCAAGCTCTACGGCTACGGCCTGAGCGTGGCCCAGGTGGACGCCGCCCTCGCCGCCAACAACGCCAACACCGGCGGCGGCTTCTATTCCCGCGGCGGGCAGTTCTACTACGTCCGCGGCATCGGCCTGGTCCGCGACCGCAAGGACATCGGCAACATCGTCGTGGGCAGCCACGACGGCGTCCCGGTCTACATCAAGGACGTCGCCAAGGTGGTCATCGGCCACGCACCGCGGCTGGGCGAATACGGCTTCCAAAACAACAATGACGCCGTCGAAGGCGTCATCATGATGCGCACCGGCGATCAGACCCAGACGGTGCTGCATCGCGTCGAGGCCCTCACGCACCGCCTCAACCACGGGCTGCTGCCTCCGGACGTCAAGGTCCTGCCCTTCTACGATCGCATCGGCCTGATCCACCTGACGCAGCAGACCATCGAAGGCAATCTCCTGCGCGGCCTGATCCTGGTCTTCATCGTCCTGCTGTTTTTCCTGGTCAGCTTCCGCGCCGCGGTCATCGTCTCCATCACCATCCCGCTGGCGCTGCTGTTTTCCTTCATCCTGCTCCACGGCGAGGGCATCGGCGCCAATCTGCTCTCCATCGGCGCCATAGACTTCGGCGTGATCATTGACGGCACCGTCGTCATGATGGAGAACATCTTCCGCGAACTGGGCGAGCGCCAGGGCACGGACTACAACCTCTTCGAGGTGATCGCGTCGGCGGCCAAGGAAGTGGACCGGCCGATCTTCTATTCCGTCGCCGTCATCATCGCCGGCTATCTGCCCATCTACGCGCTCACCGGCCCCTCGGGCAAGCTGTTCCATCCCATGGCCGACACCATGGTCTTCGCGCTGATCGGCGCCCTGGCCATCACCCTCACCCTGGTGCCGGTGCTGACCTCCTTCTGGTTCACCCATGGCGCCAAGGATAAGAGCACGCGCGTTTTCGAGTGGATCAAACGCTTCTACGCCGGAAGGCTGCGCTGGGCGCTGAAGCATCCCTGGATCATGGTGGGCGGCACGGTCGTGCTCTTCGCCGCCACCATGTCGCTGGTGCCCTCCATCGGCGGCGAGTTCATGCCCCATTTGGATGAAGGTGCGCTGTGGGTGCGCGCCACCATGCCGGATTCCATTTCCTGGCGCGAAGCCGCCAAGATCTCGCCCCAAATCCGCGCGGTTCTTCGCTCCTATCCCCAGGTGACCTACGTCGGCAGCGAGCTGGGCCGTCCCGACGACGGCACCGATTCCACCGGCTTTTTCAACGATGAGTTCTTCGTCGGACTGCGCCCCTACAACGACCCCACCTGGCAAAAGAGCGTGGCGCACAACAAGAAGGCGCTGATCGCCAACATGCGGCAGCGGCTCTCCGCCTTCCCCGGCATCATTGTCAACTTCACCCAGCCCGCCGAGGATGCGGTGGACGAGGCGCTGACCGGATTGAAGAGCGCCCTGGCGGTCAAGATCTACGGCCCCAACCTGCATGTCCTCCAGCGCAAGGCGCTGCAAATCAAGCAGGTGCTGGCGCATGTGCGCGGCTTCACCTCGCTGGTCGTCATCCGCGAGCTGGGCCAACCCAGCCTGTTGATCCGCATTGACCGCCACAAGGCGGCGCGCTACGGCATCAGCATCGCCGACGCCGAGGACGTCATCCAAGCCGCCATCGGCGGCCAGGCCGCCACGCAGGTCATCCAGGGCGAAATGCTCTTCGACCTGGTGGTCCGCATGGAGCCGAAATACCGCCGGAGCGCGCAGGCCATCGGCCAGCTCCAGGTCGCCGACCCGGGCGGGCGGCTGATTCCGCTGGACCAGATCGCCACCATCAAGGAGGAAAACGGCGCCTCCTTCATCTACCGGCAAAACGGCCAGCGCTACATCGGCGTGCAGTACAGCGTCGTCGGCCGCGACCTGGCCCACGCCGTCGCCGCCGCGCAGCGGGCCGTGCGCCGGCAGGTGCGCCTGCCCTTCGGCTATCACGTCACCTGGGGCGGCGAATACGGCGAGTACGTTGCCGCCAAAAAGCAGCTCTCCGTCGTTGGTCCGCTCGCCCTGGCCCTGATCTTCCTGATCCTGTTCTCGCTCTACGGCAACGTCAAGTTCCCGGTGGCGGTCTTCCTCAGCGTCGTGCTCACCGAGCCCATCGGCGCCATCCTGGCCCTCAAGCTCACGCACACCCCGTTCAGCGTTTCTTCCGGCATCGGCTTCCTGGCCTTGCTGGGCGTCTCCACCGAAATGGCCGTCATCATGGTTAGCTACGCCAACCAGCTTCGTCTGGAGGGCAAAAACATCGCCGACGCCACGCATGAGGCGGCCATGCTCCGCCTCCGCCCCATCTTGATGACCGCCCTGGTCGCCTGCCTGGGCCTGCTGCCCGCCGCCACCTCCTTCAACATCGGCTCCGACAGCCAGCGGCCCTTCGCCATCGTCATCGTCGGCGGCATGCTGATGCCCATGCTCCTGGGCTTCTTCATCTACCCCGTCTTCTACCAGCTCTTCGCCCGCG
>JAKAUF010000388.1 GCA_021827785.1 Acidobacteriota bacterium
TGTTGCCGCCAGCCGCGGCCCGGCCGCGCCGCGGGGCAGAGGGCAATTCTGGGAACTTACCGTCATGCAATGAGGATAATAGCTAGGGGGGCCGTGTCCACACGGACGCCGTGGGAGCCCCTGGAGGTGCCATGCGGGTGGGGAGAGTTCGCGGGAAGCGGCGGACCGCCGAGCGATGGATCGGTTTCGGCGCGCTGGTTGGGGTGTTGCTGTTGGCATGGCCGGGGCCCATGTTCGCCGCGCCGCTGCCGCAAGCAAGCAACGGCGTGGATCCGGCATATGTCCACGGCTATACCGCCGGCTACAAGGCCGGAACCACGGATCGGGCGGCGGGCGCGCCGGCGAATCCGCACAAGTTCTATGCCTATCAGACCGCGGATGGCGGCTACGCCGCCGCGGATGGGAGCCGTGCCGCCTACGCCGCGGGCTATCGCAGCGGTTTCAGCGACGGCTATTCCGACGGTTATCACGGCAGGCCGGCAAGCGTGGGCAGCGGCTCGCCACCGGCCAGCACGGCAGGGATCGCAGCCGAAGCCAAGGAAGCGCGGGGCATCGGCTATCGGGAGGGCTATAGCGCCGGCGAGTTCGATTCCGGCCGTAACGCGCCCTACGGGTATGCCGACAACGCGGAATTCAAGCGCGCCGCCGCCGGGTATACGGCGGCCCGCGGAGATTTCGCCCAGTACCAGACCAACTTCCGCAAGGGATTCCGCCAGGGATATCACGACGGCTACAACCATCGTCTCTACAACTCCGCCATCGGGGTGCGCAGTGACGCGGCGATTCCGGGCACGGTGAATCCGCCGCTGCCGCCGCCGGGGCCGCTGCCCACCAATCCGGAAGTCGCCCGTGCCCTGGCCAGCGGCAATTACAGCAATGGCACCTTGGTTTCCGAGGGGACGATTATCCAGACCCGCCTGGACACCACCATCAACACCAAAGACAATCGCCCAGGCGATCCATTCCGGGCGACGGTGACGGTGCCGGTGTGGGTCGGCAACAAGGATGTGATCCCCGCCGGCAGCACCATCTCCGGCACCGTGGAAAAGGTGAAACGCGGCGGGCATTTCCGCGGCAACGCCATGATCCAACTGGGCTTTCATTCCATTCACCTGCCCGGCGGAGTGGACTATCCTCTGCACGCGCGGGTGGATGGCGTGGGGGAGGGGGCGGTCCATTCCAACGTCACGCCCAATGAGGGCACCATCCGGCGCAACGGCCAAGGCGGACAGGCGGCCAAAAAGATCGCCACATCAGGCGGATTCGGCGCTATTGTCGGCGCCATTTTCGGCGGCGGACGCGGCGCCCTACTCGGCGGCCTGGCGGGTGCGGCGGTAGGCTCGGCGGGGGTGCTGCTGAGCCGCAAACGCGACCTGAAGCTCTTCACCGGAGAGGCCCTGGCGGTGCGTCTCCGCCGTCCGCTCCTGTTGCATGCGGACGCCAGTGCCGGCGGTGGTTCGCCAGCCGGGGATTGACTCGCGGCGGCGGTTTCGTGTTAGTATGAATACGGCGCGTAACGGATGCGTTGTGGTTGTAGTTGAGGTCTGGCCTTCCGCCAGCCTGCTCCGTTGGGCGCGATTTGAATCTGGCCACGTCACTTGTAGGTTCCCGCATTGGGACAAGTTTGGCGTTTTCCTAAGCTCCTGGTTCCCTTCACCTGCCACCCCTTGGGCGCGTGGGTGACGGCGTCCGCACCGGCATTCCGCCCGCGGACGTGCGGAACAGGAAGCGGCGGACGCGAGAGACGGAGCCCACTTTTCCTGTGAACGAAGAAAAATTACTCAAAATCGCCGTATTCATTGACTTTGACAACATCCAGATTGGCGTGCGCAACACCATGAGCCGCGACTTCGATCTGGCCTTGGTGCTGGAGGCGCTCAAGGAACGCGGCGAGGTCGTTACCAAGGTCGCCTACGGCAACTGGAAACGCGCCGGCGAGCTGACCCGAACCCTGACGCAAAACGCCGTCTTGATGGTCCAGCGGGATCTGACCCCGCGCGGGGACAAGAATGGCGCGGATATCAACCTGGCGCTGGATGCACTGGAGATGGCCATCAACCACCCCCATATCAACGCCTTCGTCATCGTGGGCGGCGACAGCGATTTCATTGCCCTCGTCGAGAAGCTCAAACAGTACAACAAAGCGGTGTTCGTGGTGGGCGGCCGCTCCTTCACCAGCAGCATCCTGCAGCGCAATTGCCGCGAATTTATCGGCTACGAGAACCTAATTGAATCGCTGACGCCGGTCAGCGACCGCAGGCCGTCCGCCGGCCGGCGGGAAGTCTTCCCGCTCCAGCGGGCGGTGCCGCTGGTGTATCGCGCGCTGAAGGTGCTGAGCGAGCGCGAAGTCCAAGCGCAGTTGGGCCTGTTGAAAAGCACGCTGATCCAGCTGGATTCCACCTTCAGTGAGCGCGACTACGGCAGCAGTTCATTCCGCGGGTTTGCGCAAAAGCTGGCGGCGGCGCAGTTGGTGAACCTGCGGCAACAGGGCAACAGTTACATCGTCGAGGCGCTAGATCGGGAGCCCACGGCGGAGGTAGTTCCGGTGGCCGCGGCAACGGAGCCCGCGGCGCTAAGCGCCGCCGAGAGCGTCGGCGGCGAGCCGGCGGGGGCCGGCGAGGAAGACGCGCGCGACGGCGGGCCGCGGCCGGAATTTCCGCGCTCTCCGGATTTCGGAACGTTGCCGGCGAACGACGCGGTGGAGTTGCTCGCCAAGGTGCTCCAGCCGCTGCGGGGAACCAATCCCCGGCCGCTGTATTTGCGCAACGTCAAACAACTTCTGCGCAACGAGCAGGCGGGTTTTGACGAGCAACGGCACGGTTTCGCCTCGCTAGTGGAGCTGTTGCGCGCGGGACAAAGCCAAAATCTTTTGCGTTTGCAGCGCGACCGGCGGGGCGCCTTGCGCGTGTTTATCGCCGGCACGGCGGCAGCCCTGCCGCCGGCGAACGGCAGCGCGAGCGAAGGGGCGGAGGGCAATGCGGCCGCGGTGGCCACGGAAGATGGCAACAGCGCCGTGACGGATGCGCCCGGGGCGCCGGACGCCGCTACCGCGGAAGCGGACGGAAACGTGGCGCCCGCGCCGCCGCCGTCCGCGAAGCCCGCGAAATCCGCTGCCGATGACCCCAGCGATTCCCAGATCGCGGTGCTGGGCTATTACCGCGGTGTGCACGGCGAGAGCGGAAATGAGGAGCCCAACCTGAGCCTGGCGGAGGCGGTGATGGGCGAGGGCAGGAAGCGCCGTGGCGGACGCAAGCCCAAGGGCGACCGGCCGCCCTCCCGGCGGCGCAAACCGGTGAGCTAGGCGGCACGCGGGCTTGGCTCGGCCCAAGGGGCGCGGCGGGGGAGGGATAGCCTACCCGCCGCGCCCTTTTTGCATTCCCGGCTGCAATCCATGCCAGGCCGTTCCCAGTTCCGTCGGCATCCTCACGACCGGCGTTGGCCGATGACAGGGCGGCCCGGGCGTATGAAGGCGATGAAGGGGAGAGACGGCGCGGGCTTTCGTGCCGTTTCTGGCGCCAGTGCCGGCCGCCGCCGGCCTGGTACGGAGG
The DNA here is from genome assembly GCA_021827785.1 of Acidobacteriota bacterium. Lineage (GTDB taxonomy): Bacteria > Acidobacteriota > Terriglobia > Terriglobales > SCQP01 > JAKAUF01. Next base: position 3,549 of record JAKAUF010000388.1, read on the forward strand.
CGATCGGCACGCGGCCCCATTGCAAGGCGCGGACCCCAGCACCGCCTGCGGCGGGGCGTCCGCATTCGCTAAAGCCGGGGCCGAGCCCCGCTTGCGCGCCGGGCTGGGCCGGGGATCCCGCGGGCCCGGCGTTTGCTTGGCGCGGGGCGCTGCCCCGCATAGGTTTGGCGCGGGGCGCTGCCCCGCTTAGGCCCGTCGCCGGGGACCACGCCGCCTCCTGTGTCCGGGGCGGGCCGCGGCATTCTGCTGTGCGCCACGGGCGCACAGGGTTCTCGCAGCTCGCCGGGGACCACGCCGCCTCCTGTGTCCGGGGCGGGCCGCGGCATTCTGCTGTGCGCCACGGGCGCACAGGGTTCTCGCAGCCCCCGCGAATGGCCTGCTTCCAGCCAGAAAAAGCAAGGGCCGCAACCGCCAGTGGCGGCCGCGGCCCTTGGATGAGTGTCTAGGCTTGGTCTATTGCGCGGGGCTGGGAATGCAGTTGCTGCATTTCGTCGCCTCGTAGACCACGATCCCGGTCACGACCGCAGCAGCGGCGGCAACACCGATCGTCACCGGCAGAGCCACGCCCGAACTGCCCATGGAGCTGGCCGGGGCGGCTTGATCCTGGAAGCGGATCGCCTCACCCGCCTTGACGGTGTAGGTCTTGTTCAGGCCCACCACCTTCACGTTGCCCGCGATGGCCCGGACATAGGTCGGACCATTGAGCGCGGTCACCGCGAAACGGGTGTTGCTGGATGCGGGAACGACCGTGACGTGGCTGACGGCGACCGGCAGATTGCCGGCGACCCTCACCATGCCATAGGCCAGGTTGACTTGGTTGACGTTGGCGTTGCGTTCCAGCCGAAACTGGGTCTTCGCCGCGGCGATCAACGACCCGCCGGGCAGGACCATCCGCGCGCTGCCTTGGGCACTAACGGCAACCGCATCGCCAGCGACGATCGCCGATCCTGCGACGATGGGCTGGCCATTGACATTGACCGTCCCTGCCATCGGGCTCAGCATCGCGCCGTTGGTCCCCATGACTGGCAGGCAGGCCATCAGGCCCACCAGCATCGCCACGAGCATCGAACGAGAGAACTTCATTCCTTACCTCCTGAGGTTCAAAACGGGCAGAACTTCCACTGCAAAAGACTGCGGCTTGATTACAGCACTAAACGCGACTCAAGGCAATAGGAAAATGGCAAGGTGGCGGGAGAATCGAGGACAAGTACAGTAACTAAGCGGTGACTGCCTCCGGGCGCCGGGAAGCTGCGGATCTGGCGCTGTGGGGCGCGGAGGGGGAGAGGCCGAAGAATAACTGTCCTTAAGGTCAGTGCCGGTGGTGAGCGGCGCTACAATCGGCGCAGGCGCCCGCCCGCTGGCGCCGTCCATTACCATGCCGAATCTGGAACGTTACATTGCCGCGACCGTGCGCTGGCGCCGGGACTACGGCCCGGAGTTGTGGTCGGTGCGGCTCGAGTTGGAGGCGCCGTTCCAATTTCGTCCCGGCCAGTACGCGACGCTGGCGGTGGAGGATGAGGAAGGGCTGCATGAGCGGCCGTACTCGATCGTCTCCAGTCCGCGGGAGGCGGGCCTGGAGTTCTTTTTTGAATTGGTGCCGGAAGGGGAACTGACGCCGCGGTTGCACCGCTTGGGGGAGGGGGACCGGCTGTGGGTGCGGCGAGCGGCGAAGGGCTTATTTCAGCTCGACTCCCGCAGCGGCCGGGCGCGGCACCTCATGGTGGCGACGGTGACCGGGGTGGCGCCGTTTGTGAGCATGTTACGGACCTTGGCGGCTCCGGCCGGCGGCGAGCCAGGCGGCGGCGGTACGGCCCCAGAGACACTGGCGCTGATCGTGGCCGCGAGCCGTTCCTGGGAGTTTGGCTACCGGGAGGAAGTGCTGGCGCTGGCGGAGCGCCTGCCGGCGCTGCGGCCGGTGTTTTCCGTGTCCCGGCCTTGGGAAGATACGGCCTGGACGGGGGAATGCGGCCGGGCGGAAGATATCCTGCGTAAATATGCCGACGCCGCGGGCTGCCAGGCCGCGGCCACTACCGCTTACCTCTGCGGCCATCCGCAAATGATCGCGAACGCCAAAGGCATCTTGACCCGGGGCGGATTCGCCCCCCGGTCCATTCACGAGGAACTCTATTGGATACCACCCAAAGCCGCCGCCAAGCCAGCCGCAAGCCGCGAGTGAACAAGTGGCCGCTGTGGCAGGTGGACGCCTTCGCTGACCGCCCGTTCGGCGGCAATCCGGCGGCCGTTTGTTTGCTCGCTGCGCCGGGCGAAACCGCCTGGATGCAGGCCGTAGCGGCGGAGATGAATCTGTCCGAGACCGCCTTCGTGGCGCCCGTCGCGGCAGGCGAGTTCCATCTGCGCTGGTTCACCCCCAAAGTGGAGGTGGATTTGTGTGGGCATGGAACCCTGGCGGCGGCGCATATGCTGTGGGAGGCGCGGCGGCTAGCGCGGGGGCAGGAGGCACGCTTCCGCACCCGCAGCGGCGGGCTGACCGCGCGGCGGCAGGACGACGGTTGGATTGAGCTGGATTTTCCCGCCCGTCCGCCCCGGCCGATCGCGGCGCCGGCTGGTTTGGAGGTGGCGCTGGGGGCGCGGCCGCGGGGGCTTTGGGCCACCCACGGGCAGTATCTGGCGGAGTTGGAGCAGGAGGAGACCGTGCGCCAGCTCCAGCCCAACTTCGAGCGGCTGGCCAGTTTGGACGCGCGCGGGGTGATCGTGACGGCGGCGGCGCACGGCGGAGAATATGACTTTGTCTCGCGCTATTTCGCGCCCGCCGCGGGAATTCAGGAGGATCCCGTCACCGGCTCCGCCCACTGCTGCCTGGCGCCGTTCTGGGGCCAGAAGCTGGGCCGGTCCGCCATGACGGGGTATCAAGCCTCCGCGCGCGGGGGAATGGTGAAGGTGCAATGGGAAGGGGAACGCGTACGCCTGGCGGGACGGGCGGTGACGGTTCTCACGGGATGGCTGCGGGCCGGTTAGGCGGCGCTCCGGCCAACTGCCGGCCAGTCACACCGGGCGCCTGGCGCCGAGTCCGGCTGCGTAGGGCGTTGCGCCGCCGCTCCGCCCTCGCTTCTTGATAAATCACAATCGAATTGAGAGTGTTCCCCGGCCATCCGCTCGCCGGGTGATAATGACAGTCATTGCGCCGTCTGCGCGGCGCGGGTAGTTGCGGCAGCAGAAATCTGGTCGGGAGGGAAGGACCCTGACAGCGACTCGGGTGCTGATCGTGGATCCGCGCCCCGCGGGCGCGCGTGTCTACCGAGATTGGCTACAGGAGGGCGGTTTTGCGCCCGAAGTGGCGCCCAGCTTTGCCGCCGGCCTGGAAGCATTGGCGGCTCGGGAGGCCATGCCCAACGTGTGCGTGGTGGCGGCCGAGTTGGACGGCGGCCGGTCGGGGTTGGACTGGCTGCAAGGGGCCCGCGCGCGCGGTTACGCCGGGCCGGTGCTGCTGGTGGCAAGGGCGCCGGAAGCCGCATGGCGGGTCCAGGCCCTCGCCTCGGGAGCCGACGACTGCCTGGATGGCGCCCAACTGGACACGGCGGCGCTGCTGGCCGCCTGCCGGCATGCGGAGGCGAGGACGCGCATGCTGGGCGCCCTGCACGCCGGAGAACGGGCGCAGCGCGACAGCGACGCCCAGTTTCGCCGCTTGTTCGAGGAGGCGCCATTGGGCATTGCCCTGCTCGACCGGGAGGGCCGGATCGAGCGCGCCAATCGCGCGCTGGGGCGGATGTTGGGGCAAGCGCCGGCGGATTTGGCCGGGCGCGCGTTGGAGCAGTTCAGCGCCGCCGCGGCCGGCGCCGGCGCCGCGCCGCCCCGGCAGCTGCCGCTGCCGTTGGCGCCGCTGCTGCGCGGGGAAGCGGCGGAGGTGCGGGAGGAGACGGCGCTGGCTTCGGCGCAGGGCGGGACGGTCTGGACCCGAATCACGGCGACGGCGATCCGCGATGAGCAGGGCGCGATCTGCCGCGGGCTGGCGATGATCGAGGACGTCACCGTCCGCAAGCAACTGGAGGCGGAGTTGCGCCATTCCCAGAAGATGGAGGCGGTCGGCGCGCTGGCGGGCGGCATCGCCCACGAATTTAACAACGTGCTGGCCGTCATCACCGGCCGATGTGATTTGCTGCGCAATGAGCTGCGCGGTGACGGCTCCCGCTTGCAGCATCTGGATGCGATGCAGCGCGCCGCCGGCCGGGCCACGGCGCTGGTGCGCCAGTTGTTGGCGTTCAGCCGGCGGCAGGTGCTGGCGCCGCGCGTGATGAACCTGAATCACCTGGTGCAGGGGATGCTGGAAATGCTGCGGCGGCTGGCCGGCGAGCACATCGAGTTGATCACCGTGTTGGAGGCGGATCTGGCGGCGATCGAGGCGGATCCGGCGCAGATGGAACAGGTGGTCTTGAACCTCTGCGCCAACGCCTATGACGCCATGCCCGCGGGCGGCCGGGTGATCATTGAAACCGCCAACGAGAATCGGGGCGGGTCGTCGTGGGTGCGCTTGTCCGTCAGCGACAACGGCCGCGGGATGGATGCCGCGACCCGGGCCCGCCTGTTTGAGCCGTTCTTCACCACCCACGCGCGGCCGGCGCGTGCCGGATTGGGCCTGGCGATCGTGGAGGGCATCATCCGCCAGAGCGGCGGCGCCATCTCCGTGGACAGCGAGGTGGGCCGCGGCGCGACGATCACGATTCGCCTGCCCCGCGCCGCCGCGGCGGCGCAGAGCGCCTAACGCAGCCGGCGCATGCCGCGCCTAGGGCAGCCCGGCGAAGGCGTGCACCTGGTTTTCCTCATGCAGCGCCCGCAGGAACGCGCGCACCAGCAACTGGTCGAACTGCCGGCCGGAGCCGCGCTCCAGTTCCAACGAGGCCTCGGCGTAGGTCAGGGCGGGGCGGTGGCCGGTGGAACTGGTCATGGCGTCGAAGGCTTCGGCCAAGGCGAGGATGCGGCCGCCCAGCGGAATGTCATCGCCGCGCAACCCGCGGGGATACCCGCTGCCGTCGAACCACTCATGGTGGGCGGCGATTAGGGAGGCGACGCATTCGCCGCCGCGCAGGCCGGCGACCATCTCGGCGCCGGTGAGCGGGTGGCTGCGCAAGAGCCCCCACTCGGAGGGGGTCAGCTCCTGCTTGCGCAACAACTCCGCGCTGATCGCCGATTTGCCGATATCGTGCAGGCGGCCGGCGATGCGGATTTGCTCCTGATCCTCCTCGCTCAGCTTGAGCGCCTGCGCCAGCAGGACGGCGTAACGGGAAACGCGCAAGCTGTGCTCGGCGCCCAGCGCGTCCTTGGAATCAATGGCGATCGTGAGCGCGAACAGCGCGGGAAGCGCGGCGACAAAATTCGTTTGATCGGCGGCCGGCGGCGCAACGGGGAGCGCGCCGCCATCGGGCCGGGCCATGACCTGGTCGCCGCCCGCGCCTTTGGCGGCATACATGCTGAGGTCGGCCGCGCGCAGCACGTCCTCCGGTGTGGCGCCATGCTCGGGATAGCTGGCCACGCCGAAGCTCGCCTTGAGCTGGCGCTCGCTGAGCATGGGGTCGGTGGCCAGCCAGACCTTCAGCCGGTCGCAGAGCGCGCTGGCCATCTGCGCGTTGCCCTCGGGCATGAGGATGGTGAACTCATCCCCGCCATAGCGGGCGACGATGTTGCTGCCGCGGCATTTTTGCTCGAGCACTCGAGCCATGCGGGCCAGCGTGAGGTCGCCTTCCAAATGGCCCAGCGTGTCGTTGATGTTTTTGAAGTTGTCCAGGTCAATCAGCACCACGCTGAACGGGTGGCCGGAACGGCTGGCCCGCTTCCATTCGCGCTGCAGTTCGTCCATGAAATAGCGGCGGGTTTTCAGGCCGGTCAACCCGTCGGTGATGGCCTGTTGCTGCATCTGCTGGAAGCCCAGGGAATTGTTTAGGGCAATGGCGATCTGGTCCGCTAGGGTGCGCAGCACCTGAACACGGTCGGGAGGAAAGGCGCGGGGCTGCGCGCTTTCCAGGTTCAACACGCCCAGCGTTTGGCCGGCATAGACGATGGGGATGGCGAGCGCGGCGGCCGAATCGGCGTGCACGGGAATGGCCTGGGCATTTTGCCGCAGGTCGGGGATGAGCATGAGCTGCCCGGTGCGGGCCGCGGCGCCCACGACGCCCATGCCCAGCGGGACGCGGCGCAGCGCCGCTCCGCCGACGGAGTTGGCTTCGCCGGTTTCGGCTTTGAACTCCAATTCCTTGTTCTGGTAATTGACGACGCCGATGCCGATGTGTTTGCAGGGAAAGTGCTGGTGAATCGCCTCCGCCATGTCTTGCAGCATGGCTTCGACTTCGGTCGAGCCGATGGCGATTTGCGCGATCTCATTGAGGAACTCAAGCTCCCTGGCGTTGCGCTGTTGCTCGGAAAACAAGCGCGTGTTCTCGATCGCCACGGCGGCCTGCCCGGCGACGACCTCGAGGATGCGCAGGTGGTCCTGGTCATAGCGGCCGGCGGCTTCAAAGTTTTGCACCGCCAACACGCCGGCGGGCCGGCCGGCGATGAGGATGGGAACGCCCAGCCAGCTTTGCGCCGGCCGGCCGTTGCGGCCCAGGCTCTGCGGACCGGCGAGGTCCGCCGTGCCTTGGCGCAGCAACAGCGGCTTGCCGCTGCGCAATACCTGCGCCGCCAAGGGGTGCCATTCCGGCCGCTCCCGCTTGGGCAGCATGACGCCATCCTCGACTTCCAGCTCGAAATAAATCTCGTCGCTGCCCTCGGGCTGGAAGGCGGCGAAAAAGTTGCGCACGTCCAACAGTTTGCGCAGCTCGGAATGAATGAGCCGCAACAGTTGGTCCAGCGCCAGCGAGGAGCTGATGGCGGTGCCGATGTGGGTGAGAATTTCAAACTCCCGGCTCCGGCGCTGGCTTTGGCGCATGAGGGCCAGGTTCTCGATGGCCACGCCGGTCTGGCTGCTTAACGCCAGCAGCAGCCGCAACTCACCCGGCAAGAACCGCCGCCTCTCCGGCCGGGCCAGCAGCAGCCATCCCACCACGCCTTGGCGGCTGGAAAGCGACAGGCAGGCGAAGGCGGACTGGCCTTCGGCGCTCAGCTTCGCCCGCAGGCGGGTCCAGAACGGTTCGCTCTCCAGCCCCAGCAGGCGGCTGTTGGCTCCGCGCCACCGGCCCACGACCACGCCGCCATAGCGCCCCAGCAAGTTGACAATGTCCATGCCGCTGTCGGCGAAGAAGCGCCGGCAGGCGGGCGAGAAGCCCCGCACTAAGGTGAGGGGCTCGGGCAGCGGCGCGCCGAGAAACAACGCCAATGAACCCGTGGGCAACAGGCCGCGCACGCGATCCATCAGCCCGTCCATGACCGCATCCAAGCTGTCGCTGGAAGCCCGGCCGGCGTCCAGGTTCAACCGTGACAGCGCGAATAAGTGGGCCTCGGTGGCGCGCCGTTCTTGCTCATAGACGACCGCGATCATCAGCGCCGCCACCAGCAGCTCCGCCACCCGAGGGGTCCATGCGGGCACGTGCGGGCCCCAGAACGCCACGAGTCCGGCGGACAGAACCCAGAGCAGGACTCCGATCGCTAACAGCCGCCGCGCCCAGCTTGCGGCGGAGCTGGTCAGCAGCAGATCGGCGGCGGCGGTCGCCAACAACACCACGCCGAACACCGCGCCCCAGTTGCCAGCGTGCTGCCAGTGGCGGGACCAAACCACATACGCCAGCGCCGCGCCGACCGTGGCCAGCCACAGGTAATTGCGCTCATGCGCGCTGACCCCGCGCATTTGCCGGACGCCCAGCAAAAAGAGCGTGGCGGCGCCGGCGAGCGCCGCCGATGCGATCCAACCCGCGATGGCGTTGGGCGCGGCCTGGGACCAGCCCAGGGCTCCGTCGCGGGCCGCCAAGACCAGCCAGAATCCCAGCCAACTGAGGACGTACCGGTCCGGCCGCACCCACGCCAAATAGGCGAAGAGCAACCCTGCCAAGAGGGGGAAAACCGCCGGTAATAACGCCATCCACATAGGGGTTTCGCCCGCGCCGCGGGGGAGAGGCCGGGTGCGGACACGTGCCGCTCCGTTGTGAGCAGGCGTCCTCAATATAGGCGATGGCGCGCGGCGCCGTAAAGGAGATGGAAGTACAGGGTGCCTGTCCGATACCTGTCCTTCGGGGGCCAGGTGGATCCCCCACGGCGCAACCGGCAGGAGCGCACTGCCGGAATGGCCTTCCGGTACATGCGGCCGCTTCCCGTGGCCTAGGCCCCGGCAACGGGCATAAACGTCCGGGAGTCTAAAGCGGGAGCAGCGACGAGGGGCGGAACGCCGCCCGGAGGCAAGCCATGACAATCAGTTCGCGCGCTGGTGCGTGGACCGCGGCGGTGGTGTTGGCGGGATTCGGATACATGGGGTGGGGACGGCAGCGGCCGCTACAGACCATGCAGTATCCGCAAGAACATTCCAGCGCGGCGGCCCAGGGGCAAGCGGCCGCTCTGTCCGATGCGGAATTGCAGCAAAATGTGCAGGACCGCCTCGATGCCGATCCCAGCCTGCGAGCCGCCGGCGTTTCCGCCACGGTCAACCAAGGCAAGGTGACGCTCATGGGCATCGTGCCCGACCGCATTCTGAAAAAACGCGCCGTGCAATTGGCGCGCTCGATTGGCGGCGTGCGGCAGGTGCGCGATCTACTCACCGTGCATGCGGGCCCGGTGGCTGCGCCCGGAGTCAATGCCGGCGGCATCGGCGGGCAGCCCAATGGCGCGGCCAATGAAGCCCATGGTTATTCTCCCGCCCCGTCCACGGCGCAGAGGGCGCCCGCCGCCAGCGGCAACCTGCAACACCGCATTACCCAGGCGCTGGCCAGCGATCCGGTGCTTGGGAAGTACCCGATCACCGTAACCGTCGCCAACAATCAGGATGTGGTGCTTCAGGGCATGGTGCCCAGCGAGAGGGACAAGCGCCAGGCGCAAGATTTGGCGCAAGCGATGGCGGGCGCCCACGCGGTCAAAAACAAGCTCAAGGTGAATCCGCACGCGGTGGAATTGGGCGCGCCGTCGGGCTCCCGCGCGGCGGCCAATCCCGCGGGGCAGGAAGCGGCGCATCCGCCGGGTGATACGCTGCCCAGCCAATCACAATCGGGATTGCAATCGCCGGTGGCGCCGGAGAGCAGCGGCGCCAAACCCGCGGCCCCGGATGCGGTCGTGCGGCAAGAAGAAGAGGTCAACCAGGCCTTGCAGCGCGACCCGGTCCTGCGGCCCTATCGGATCAGCGTCATCGTCACCCGGCCGGGAAAGGTGGAATTGCTGGGCGCGGTGCCCACCCATGCCATTCGCAAGCGCGCCGCCAGCATCGCGATGGGCGCGACTGGAGCGAAGGACGTGAACAACAAGATCGAGGTGAAACCCACCGCGCGCCGCAATCCCGCGTTGCCCCCCGATCCTCCGCGGGCCGGTACGGGCGGCGCCGGCGCGCAGGCGAAGCGGCCGGTTACGCCGCAGGATTTGCGCACCGAGTTGCAGGCGCGGTTGCAAGCCAACCCGAAGCTCAGCGGGGTGGTGGTCTACGTCAGTGGACGGCACGTCATCTTGCGGGGAAACGTGCCCGGCCAGGCGGCGCGAAAGGAGGCGGGTCACCTGGTCCGGGCGGCGTTGCCCAAGGGCTACAGCGTGAACAACCATGTGGCCATCAATCAGGGAATGGGCAACGGGTTCCCGCCGCGCTAGCGGCGCGTGGCATGCGCGGCGAGAAGGGAAATCGCCGCGCCGGCGACCTCCTCCACGCCGACGCGGGTCATGCAGCGGTGATCAATGGGACACTCCCGCCGCTTGCACGGGCTACAAGCGATGCCGGGGGCTTGCAGCAATCGCCAATCGCCGCGGGCGGCCAAGGGATGAGTCTCCCGCGCATTGGTGGAACCAAAGATGGCGACCACCGGCGTGCCGAGCGCGGCAGCCAGGTGCATGGGCCCCGAGTCATTGGCGATCAGCAGGCGCGAGGCCGCGAGCACCGCCAATAACGCCTCCAAGTCGGTGCGGCCGCCGAGATTGACGATCGGTGCGGCGCCGGCGCCCGCCGCGGCCATCGCGGTTTGGGCCAAGGAGGCGGCCAACGGGGCTTCCTCCGGGGATCCAACGAATAGGACCGCATGGCCCGCCGCGGCGAGTTGCGCCGCGACGGCCGCGAAGCGCTCGGGCAGCCAGCGTTTGGCGTGCCCGAAACTGGCCCCGGCGTGGATCGCTACCCGTGCGCCGCTGACGCCGACGGGGAGCTGCTGTTGCCAGCGGTCGAGAATTTCGGGATCAGCGGCAATTCGGGGGCGCAGGTCGTCCACGCCCGACCAGGGCGTGTCCGCCAGGCCAGCGCGGCGCAGCAACTCCAAGTAATAGAACGCCTCATGGGGCGGCGTCTCCCCCGGGCGAGGGCCAGCCACGGCGTCGGTGAGCAGCCGGCCGCGGGCGTCCCGGAGGTAGCCGACGCGGCGGCGCGCGCCCGTGGCCGCGGCCAACACCGCGGAGTACATGGAATTGGGAAACAGTACCGCGAGGTCGGGCCGTTGCGGCCGCCAGCGACGCCGCGCCGCCAGCAGTTGGCGAACTCCCGGCGCTTCCCGCAACGTGGTCACGCTCCAATCCGCCTTCGCGGCGGCGCGGGCCGCGGCCTGAAACACCGTAGCGGCGCCAGGCCGCGCCACGATCTCCCAGCGGTAGTCCGGCTGGCGCGCGGCCAAGGTGGTCAGCGCCGGCAAGGACATGACCGCGTCGCCGACCCAGTTAGGGGCGATCACGATGCCGTGGCCGCGCGACGAAAGGGGTGGTGGCGGAGGAGGTTGCGGAGCCAATGGGAATCCTAGGCGGCGAAGAAGTGAAAACGCATCGGACCCGCGGTCACCCCGGGGATACGCGATTTCCGCCCGCGGGCCATCCTGCGGCCGCGAGCATCATGTCCACCAACTGGGGTAGGGCGGTGATCCGCATCTCAATTCCAATCACCGTCAGCTTTTCCAAACCACAATTGTCCGGCAAATTGATCGCATCCTTCTCCGTGGTGACGAAGGTCTCGGCGCCCGCATCCGCCGCCTCGCGGCGCAGGCGGAGAATGTCGGCGCGGCGGTAGCGATAGTGATCGCGGAACGACCGCCGGCCCGCGACTTCCATGCCCATCTCTTCCAGCGTGGCCCAAAACGACTCCGGCCGGCCGAGGGCGCAGAAGGCAAACACCCGGCCCCGTACGGGCACTCCCGCGCTGGGCGCTTTATGGCCGAAATACACTGGGGCCGCGGTCCACCGCGCCACCCGGCGGCGGACGTCATCCTGGGCCACGCCATTGCCCAGGGCCACGCCATTGCCAAGGTTCCCGGCCCATAACACGGCACTGGCCCGCGCCAATGCTTGCGGCGGCTCCCGCAAGCGGCCGGCGGGCAGCAGATGATCCTCCAAGTCCTCAGCCGTCACCACAACCAGATCGAAGCACCGGCCCAGTTGGCGGCGCTGAAAACCGTCGTCCAAGAGGTGGAGTTGGCTGGCGAATCGGCGTTCGCCTTCCCGTCCGCTTGCGGCGCGATCGCGCCCGACCAGCACCGGGACCTGCAAGCGGCGGGCAATCAACCGCGGCTCGTCGCCGGCCTCGGCGGGCGCCGCCGCGCCGGCTGGCGCCGGCGGCAACACCACCAACCGGTCCCGGCCCGGGCGGCGATAGCCGCGGGTCAGGACATCACAGCGCAGACCGCGGCGAGCCAGTTCCTCTCCCACGGCGATTACCGTTGGGGTCTTTCCGGTGCCGCCCACCGATAGGTTGCCGACGCTGATCACCGGCGCCGCAAGATGGGTGATGGGCAGCCAGCCGCGATCAAATCCGCGGTTGCGCGCGGCGGCCAGCAGGCCGAACGTCGCCGCCAGACTGCGACCGGCGGGGTTGGGCTTCATGCCGGCGGCCGCGCCGTGGCTGCGGCGTCGCTTGCGGAGCTGAAGCTGGGCCCGAGCATCGCCTGCACCGTGGCGACCACCCGCTGGGTGGCGCCGGCTTTGGCCTGGAGCAGCGCGCGCGCCGCTTCACCGGTGCTGCTGCGCAACCGGTCGTCGGAGAGCAAGCGGAACAGAATGCGCTCCAGCTCGACGCTGCTCTCGGCGCGGAAGGCGGCCTTGGCGGCCAGAAATTCCTCGGCGATGGCCGCGAAATTATGCATGGACGGGCCAAACACGACCGGAACGCCGAAGTAGGCCGGCTCCAGCAAGTTATGGCCGCCGTGGGGCGCCAAGCTGCCGCCGATGAAGGCGGCGTCGGCATAGCGGTACAGCGTGGCGAGTTCTCCCAGGCTGTCGAGCAGCCATACGCCGCCCGCATGGACCCCAGCCGATTCGAGTTGCGTGCGGCGGCTCCAGGGTAAGCCGCTGAGTTCGAGTTGGCGAGCGACGGCGTCGAAACGCTGCGGATGGCGCGGCGCCAGGACCAATATGCAAGTGGGAAACTGCTGCCGCAGGTGGCGGAACACGGCGAGCAGAATCTCTTCCTCCCCCGGCATGGTGCTGCCCGCGACAATGACATTGCGTACTTGGGCGGCCTGGAAGTGGCGAGCCAACTGCCGCAGAACGGGCCGATGCTCGGGTGGGGTCAGGTCAAACTTCAGATTCCCAGCGACCTCGACCGCCGCCTCCGGAGCGCCAAGATCGCGCACCCGCTCGCAGTCGGTGGCGCTCTGCATCAGCCAGCGGTCCACCCCGGCCAGCACCGGGCGAAGCCAGCGCCGGACCCAGCGATAACGCGCGTAGCTGCGGCCCGAAATGCGGCCATTGACAAATACCACGCGGACACCGCTATTGCGGGCTTGCTGTAGGAAACGGGGCCAGATCTCGGTTTCGGCGATCAGCACCAGGGCGGGACGAATGGCTTGCAGGGCGCGCCGGGTGCTGAAACGGAAATCCAAGGGAAAATAGAAGATCCGATCCGCCGCGATCCGGCCCTCCACTAACTGTCGCGCCGCCGCCGTCGTGACCGACAGCACGATCGGCCGGTCGGGCAGGGCTCGCCGCAACTCCGCGACCAGGCGCTCCACGGCCAGCGCTTCGCCCACGGAGACGGCATGCACCCAAATCGCCCCCTCCCGCTCCAGCGGCGGAACTTTCCCCAGGCGCTCGCGCCAGTGGCGCGTATAGCGGCCGTGGCGGCCGTTGCGCAGCCAAAGCGCGGGGCTCAGCGCCGCCAGCCCGAGGCCCAGTACGAGGGAATAGAGCCACAGCATTCGCGATGCCTTGAGTATAGCGGTCGGGCGCCAGGCGCCGTGGCGCGGTGTTCCTGGCCGTGCGGCCGGGCCGGTACACTAGAAAATGGATGGAATCCCTGCTCGCGGATCTGAATGATCGCCAAAAAGAAGCGGTGACCTGCACCGACGGGCCATTGTTGATTTTGGCCGGCGCCGGCAGCGGCAAAACGCGGGTCATCACCCGCCGGATCGCCTATTTGGCGCGCGAGCGGCGGGTGCCGCCGCCGGCCATTCTGGCCATGACCTTTACCAATAAGGCGGCCGCGGAGATGCAGCAGCGCGTGGCGGCGCTGTTGGGAGGCGGCGGCGCTGCGCGGCCGGTGATCTCCACCTTCCATTCGTTCTGCGTGCGCGTGCTGCGCGCCGACTACGACGCCATCGGCGGCCCGAGAAACTTCACCATCTACGCCGATGATGAGCAAATGGCGCTGGTCAAGTCGCTGCTGAAGCAGCTGGGCCTGGATGATAAGCGGTTCACGCCCCGGTCGGTGCTGGCCAGGATTTCGCACGCCAAGAGCCGGGGCTGGGATGCGCGGGAAATGTTGGCCCAGTCCAGCGACCCCAAAACCGAGCGCATCGCGGCGGTGTATGACCGCTATCAACACGCGCTGCGCCAGGCGCAAGCGCTGGATTTTGACGACCTGCTGCTGGAGACCGAGCGGCTGCTGCGGCAAAGCGGGGAGGTCGCGGACCGCCTGAATGAGCGCTTCCAGTACGTGCATGTGGACGAGTATCAGGACACCAACCGGCCGCAATATCAGCTGCTGCGGCTGCTGACCCGACGGGGCAATGTCTGCGTCGTGGGGGATGAGGATCAGAGCATCTATTCCTGGCGTGGGGCGGATCTGCGCAACATCCTGGATTTCGAGCGGGATTTTCCCCGCGCCAAGGTGGTGCGGCTGGAACAGAATTACCGCTCCACGCGCAACATTTTGGACGCGGCCTCGGCGGTGGTGGCCAACAACTTGGAGCGCAAGGGCAAGACCCTGTGGACCGAGAGCGGCGCGGGCGTGAAGGTGGGCCACTACGCGGCGCCGGATGGTGAAAGCGAGGCGCTATGGGTCGCCGAGGAGATCCGCCGGTATCTCGCGGGAGCGGCGGACGGGCATGCGGCGATTTTGTACCGCACCAACGCGCAGTCGCGGCCTTTCGAAGAAGCGCTGCGGCGCAATAACATTCCCTATCGCTTGGTCGGCGGCTTCAGCTTTTATGAGCGGGCGGAGATCAAGGATCTGCTGGCGTATTTGAAGGCGGCGCTGCATCCCGAGGATGCGATTGCGCTGCAACGGATTCTCAACAACCCGCCGCGCGGCATTGGGCGGGCCACCGTGGACCTGCTGGAGCAGGCGGGGATGGCCCGCGGCGGCGGCTTATGGGCCGGCATTACCGCCCTCGGGGACTCGCCGGGCGGGCTGACCCCTCGGGCCGCGGCGGCGGTGGCCGAGTTTCGGCGGCTGATCCAGGATTTGGCCGAGCAGGCCGCGCGCGGAGCCACGGCGCGGGATTTGCTGGCGGCGATTCTGGACCGCACCGGCTACGCGCGCCACTACGCGCAGGAGGACACGCCGGAGGCGCAGGCGCGGGTGGAGAACATTGACGAGTTGATGAACGCCGCCGCCGACGCCGCCGAACGGGGGGAGACGGTGCTGGAGTTTCTGGACCACGCGGCGCTGGTCAGCGATCAGGACGACTTCGACGCCTCCGCGCAGGTGACGCTGATGAGCCTGCACGCGGCCAAGGGCCTGGAATTCCCCCTGGTGTTTTTGGTCGGCTTGGAGGACGGCTTGTTTCCGCATAGCCGGGCCGCCAACGCGCCACGGGACTTGGAGGAGGAGCGGCGGTTGTGCTACGTAGGAATGACGCGGGCGCGGGAGCGCCTCGCCCTGACGCGAGCCTGTTTCCGCCGGCGCTATGGAGCCGGCGTGTTGGAAGCGACCGTGGCCTCGCGGTTTTTGCGGGAGGTTCCGGGGGCGCTGCTGGAGGATCTATCGCCGCGCGCGGCCCTGGCTGGGCGCGGCGGCGAAACCGAACCCGCGGCGGGGCGCGTCTACGTTTCCGAGGGGTATGATCAGACCATCCCTGCCCCAGCGCTCGCGCCGCATCGCCTGCCGCCCGGAGTCGGCTCGCGCACGACGTCGGCGGCCGGGGTCGCTCCTGGCGGCGGCCTGCGGCTGGGGGCGCGGGTGCGCCATGCGCGTTTTGGCGCGGGCACGGTGCTGCGGATCGAGGGCGAAGGAACGGAGCGCAAGCTGACGGTGTCGTTTCCCGGCTACGGCCTGAAAAAGATGGTGGAAAAGTTTGCCGGTCTGCAACCGCTGCGTTAAGGCGGACGCGGGCATCAGCGAAGGAGAAAGCGCAATGCGCCGATTGCGGATACTGGGTGTAATCGCGTCATTGGCCGTGGCCTCCGCGGCTCAGGCGCTGGGCGGGGTGGCGTCGCACCCGGCGCCGGCCCCCGCGGCTCCCGCGCCGCCGCAGTTTCAAAGCCCGTCGAACCTCAAGGCGCGGCAAGTGGTACAGCAGGCGATCGCCGCACTGGGCGGACCGGCTTATCTGCACTTCCGCGGGAGGCGCGGGCAAGGTCATCTGTTCACATTCAACCTGCGCGGCCAGTTGGCCAATCCGGGCACCGTGTTTTGGAGCTACTATCGCTATCCCGATGCGGAACGGATCGAGCTCACCAAGCACCGCAACGTGATCTATATCTACAACGGCCGCCACGGCTGGAACGTGAATTTCCGCGGCGTGACGCCGCTGGGGCCCTCGGTGATGCGGCGCTTTCGCCAGGCGCAGGCGCATTCCTTGGATGCGATTCTGCGGAAATGGGCGGAGAACCCACGGACCCTGATGCTGTATCACGGCGCCAATTTGGCCACGGCGCGCCCGGTGGAGAAGGTTTCCTTCTACGCCGCCGGCGGGCTGTCAGCGACGGTGTCATTTAGCGTGCAAACGCATTTGCCCTTGGAAGTAAGCTGGCGCACGCACAATCCCTATACCGGCGGGTTTAGCCGCAAATCCGTCACCTTCGGGAACTATCAGCCGTTTGACGGGATCGAAACGCCGCTGGTGGTGGAGAGCTACGAAGGCGCCATCCCGCGCCAGGAGGAGTACTTCACCTCCATTCATTACGGGCCCCTGCCCGCCAAGCTGTTCGAGCCCCCGGCCCGGCGCCGGTGACCTAATCCGCGGCGCGCTCCGTCCGGGCGGAACGGTCGGCGACGATGGTGATCTGCATGTCGCGCGCCAGCCGGACGATGCGGGTGATCAGCGACAAGGCGAAACGGCGTTGCGGCGGGCGCGAAACGAAGATCTGCGTGATGCCATGCAACTGGGCGAAGTCCACCAGCGTGCGCGCGACTTCGGTGCCGCGCAGCGTGCGGGTGTCAATGTGCAGGTTGCGCGCGAAATTGAGGTGGCGCTCCACCGCCGCGCCGTCGCCCTCCGCCTCCTGGCCGGGAGCGGCGACATGCACGGCATAGCAGGTCGCGTGGAGATAATCCGCGACGCGGCGCCCGCGGCGGATGAGCATGGCGGTGGAGGGGTCGGCGGTGACATGAATGAGGATGCGCTCCCCGCTGGCGGGAGCCGGGGTGGGAGCCTCGCGGCTTTCCACCTCGTGGGCGGCCTGGCGCAGAGCCAACTCGCGCAGCGCGACCAGGGTGGATTCACGGAAGAAGTTTTCCGCCGCCCGGCGCGCCTTTTCCGGCGCGTAGATGACGCCGCGTTCCAGCCGGTTGAGCAGCGCGCGCGGCGTCAGATCCACCATCACCACTTCGTCGGCGCGCTGCACCACCCAGTCCGGGACCGTCTCCCGCACGCGGATGTTGCTGATGCTCTGCACCTGATCATTCAGGCTTTCCAGGTGCTGAATATTCATGTTGGTCAGAACGTCAATGCCGGCGGCCAGCAGATCCAGCACATCCTCCCAGCGCTTCTCATGCCGCGAGCCGGGGACGTTGGTATGGGCGAATTCATCCACCACGCACACGCCGGGGCGGCGGCGGAGAATCGCCTCCAGATCCATTTCCTCGAACCACGCGCCGCGGTATTCAACGCGGCGGCGGGGCACGGTTTCCAGCCCGGCGGCCAGCGCCATGGTGTCGGCGCGGCCATGTGGCTCAAAATAGCCGATCACCACGTCCGCGCCCTCGCGGCGCATCTGCTGCGCCTCGGCGAGCATGCGGTAGGTCTTGCCCACGCCGGCGGCGTAGCCGAGGAACAATTTGAGGTGGCCGGAGGGCGTGATGTCAGCCATGGCGGGGCTCGGGCCGCGCCGCGGGCGGCGCCTCACTGTCCGCATCGCGGTGGGGGAAGATGCGGATATCCATGCCTTCGGCGCGGTGGATCAGGCGCTCGACGCGGCCGCCAAATAACCGCTGCGACCAGGTTTCCCGAGCGGTATGGCCGAGAAAAATCTGCGTGACGCCGCGTCCTCGCGCGAAGTGTAGAATACTGTCCACGAAATTGTCGCCGCTGAGGAGGTGAATCTCCGCATTGGCGGCGCGGGCCACATCCAGGTTGCGGCGCAAGCCTGCCGGCTCGTCCTCCGAGGTCCGCACGTGGGCCACCAGCAGCTCGCCGTGAAATCGGTCGGCGTTGCGCCGCCCGCTGGCGATCATCTGGCTGGCGTCACCCCCGCCGCTGACGCACACCAGGATGCGCTCCTGCGCGCCCCAGGTGGACTCCAGCCCGTGGCGGCGAAGATAGGCCTCCAGCTGTTGGTCCACGACGTCGGCGGCCAAGAGCAGGGCCAGTTCGCGCAGCTCGGAGAGGCGTTGGCGCAGTTGGCGCCCCTCCTCGGGATCGGACGCCACGCCGGCTTCGGGCGGGGCGTCCACCACCTCGATCTCATCAGCGGCGCGCAGAAATGCCTCCGGCACGGTGTCGTGCGGGTCGCAGGCGCGGCCGCTGATGCGCTCCACCTCGGGGCGGCGTTCGGCGATGAACTGGAGGTTCACGGTGGCAACCGTCGAGATGCCGGCGGCTAAGAGGGCTTCCACGTCTTGCCAGCGGTGGAGCCGCTCGCAGCCGGGCGGGTTGCCATAGGCCAAGCCGTCCACCAGGCAGACCTCCGGACGGCGCCGGAGAATGGCGGGCACGTCCATGACGGACTGGCCGTCGCACCGCCGCATGGGCACCACCTCCAGCCGGGCCAGCAGACTCTGCACTTCCGGCGAATTCCGTTCTTGGATCGCGCCGACGACCACGTCCTGGCCGCGCTGCGCCCGGCGCCGGCCTTCATCCAGCATACGGAAGGACTTTCCGACACCGGAGGTGTAGCCAAGAAAAACCTTCAGGCGTCCCCGGCGAGCATACTCTTCTTCGGCCTGCGCTTGCCGCAGCAGACGGTCGGGGTCAGGTCGGACGTGCGGCGGCATGTGGCTAGAATGCCACGCCGGCTTCCACGGCGGCGCAGAACTGGCCGCCATCCCGCCCTTGAGCGCCGAATCCGAGTCCGGAAGTGAACTGCGCCAAGTCCACCCAAGAGACGTCGGCGCGGGCGAACAGGCCGCCGTCTTGCCAGGTGGGGGTGACCGTGAACGTCAACACGCGGGCGGCGGGACCGAACCCCAAGATGTTCTGGTGCGCGCTGAGGTCGCCGGCGCCCCCGCCCATGGCGAACTCGCCCCGCGCCGCCAGCGACCACCGCCGCGACCAGTGGTAGTCGGCCAGCACCGCGGCCCCCACCGCGCTCGCCGTCCGCTGATAACCCAGGGAGCGCGAAGCCGGGGAGCTGAACGCCAGCAGGTAGGGCTCCCAGGTCCAGCGCTTGCCGGTATGCGTGTACATCAAATCCAACAGGCGGGCATTGGCGTCCTGAAACGTGGCGTTGGGCGGCGTGGCGCGGTTGGGCCACAGTCCCACCAGGGAGATCGAGTCTTGGCCCGTCAACTGATAACTGCCCATCGCCGACACGGCGCCGTAATCGCCGGAAAAAAAGCCGTCGCCGTATTGCAGCGCCGCGGACCAGCGGCCGCGATGATAGTTGAACTGTGCCCCGCGGCTGACGGCGTTTTCCATGTCATTCCAAATGACGCCGCGCTCGATGTTGAGGTTGAGGAAGGTGAAGGTGTCTTCCTGGCCAATCATGGTGGGCAAAATGCCGGCGCGCAACGACCAATCCCGCCCCCCCTTCCACTCGGCGTAAGCCTGCGGCGCCGGCCCGAACAAGCCGGTGTAGGCCAGCGTGCTGCGGCGCGGCGCGCCGAGGGCCGGCAAGGAGTAGGCGCCGGCCTGAAGATAAAAGCGCCAGGTTCCCGTCGGACGTTGCAGAATGACGAAGGCGTTGGTCAGGTTCAACCCGCCGCCCGCCCCCGCCAGCTGCGGCGCCGCAGTCAGCGCCGCGCCGCTCACCACCCCGCTGACCTGCACCCCGCCCAGCGGCCCTGCCGCTACGGCGAGCGGCGTTGGCGTTGGCAGTTGCGCCGCCGCCGTCACCGATGACGCGGCCAGCGTCAGCACGCAGGCTAGCTGCGTTAGCGATGGAAGGAAATTCTTCCGCATGATGGGCATCCGTAAGTGCGCCATCCGATGCGGCGCAGCAGCCGCTGTGGCCAGGTCCGCGCCGCCAGGCGCGTCAGCGGGGCGCCGCAGCGGCGGCAAGGCCAACCCCTCGTCACCGCCGACTCCGGTGCATTTGTACCGTGCGCCGGGGTGGTTGGCCGGGGCGTCACGGCACTCTACATGGCGGGCCGAGACCGTGGCGCCGTGGCTGGTCCGGCGGGCGCCAAACGCGCCAGCGCCAGGTTCAGCCGCAACACGTCTACCCGTGGCTCACCCAGAAATCCCAACTGCCGAGGCTGCGTTGTTTGTCCGATGAGATGGCGGACCAAAATCAGGGAGAGCCCACGTGCCTTGGCCACCCGCGGCGCCTGCGCATACGCCGACGCTGGGCTGATGTCGGGATCCAACCCGCTGCCGGAGGCGGTGAGCAGGTCGGAGGGAATCGGTCCCCGAAATGCTGGATTGTCGCGGCGGAAGCGTGCGACCGCTGCCTTCACCCGTGCGAGCAACATGGGGTTGGTGGGGCCCAGATTCGATCCACCGGAGGCCATCGGGTCGTAACCCTTGCCCGCCGCCGAGGGCCGGGGATGGAAAAATGCGGCGCCCGTGAATGTTTGGCCCAACAGCGCCGAGCCCACGATCCGCCCCTTGGCGCGCACCAGGCTGCCATCGGCTTGGTGTGGAAACCACCATTGGCAAAGACCGGTGACCGCCAAGGGATAGATGATGCCGGTCAGCACCGTGAACAGCAGTACGAAGCGGAATGCCGGAGATAGATAACGCATGCGTCCTCGCTTATGCCCAATGCAGGGCGCGCACCACCACATCAATGATCCAAATGCCGGGAAAAGGAACGATGAGTCCGCCCACGCCGTAAATCAGCAGGTTGCGGCGTAACAGCGTGGCGGCGCTGCTGGGGCGATAATGAACGCCACGCAGGGCCAGAGGGATGAGGGCGATGATGATCAGGGCGTTGAAGATCACCGCCGACAACACCGCGCTTTGCGGCGTGGCCAGCCGCATCACGTTCAAGTGCCGCAAGGCGGGGTAAATGACGGCAAACATCGCCGGGATGATGGCGAAGTATTTGGCCACGTCATTGGCAATGGAAAACGTGGTGAGCGCGCCGCGGGTCATCAGCAGTTGCTTGCCGATGCCGACCACTTCCAAGAGCTTGGTGGGATTGCTGTCCAAGTCCACCATGTTGCCGGCTTCCTTGGCGGCCATGGTGCCGCTGTTCATGGCTACGCCGACATCGGCCTGGGCCAAGGCGGGGGCGTCATTGGTCCCGTCTCCGGTCATCGCCACCAACCGTCCGGCGGCTTGTTCCTGCCGGATGTAATCCAGCTTGTCCTTCGGCGTGGCCTGCGCCAAGAAATCGTCCACGCCGGCCTCCTGGGCGATGGCGGCGGCGGTGAGGGGATTGTCGCCGGTGATCATGACCGAGCGGATGCCCATGGCCCGCAACTGCGCCAGGCGTTCCTTCATTCCGCCCTTGACGATGTCCTTCAAATGAACGGTGCCGAGCAATCTCGGGCCGTCCGCCACCACCAGCGGAGTGCCGCCGCTGCGGGAAATTCCCCGGGAGACCTCGATCGCATCCTCCGGCACCGTTCCGCCCTCTTGGCGCACGAATTCCGCCACCGCCTCGGTCGCCCCTTTCCGCAGCCGTCGGCGCCCCATATCCACGCCGCTCATGCGCGTGTAGGCGGAGAAGGGAATGAAGTGCGCTGCGCCGGGCAGCTCACGGCCGCGCAATCCGCAGCGTTCCTTGGCCAGCACCACGATGGATCTGCCTTCCGGCGTCTCATCCGCCAAGCTGGACAGTTGCGCGGCGTCGGCCAGTTCGGCCTCGGTGACGCCAGGAGCCGGGAGAAACTCTACCGCTTGCCGGTTGCCCAACGTAATGGTGCCGGTCTTGTCCAGCAGTAGGGTGTTGACGTCGCCGGCCGCTTCCACCGCCTTGCCGCTCATCGCCAGCACGTTGTGCTGCATCACGCGATCCATGCCGGCAATGCCGATGGCGGAAAGCAATCCGCCGATGGTGGTGGGGATCAGGCAGACCAGCAGGGCGGACAGCACCACCACCGAAGGCACCTGCCCTGCGCCCGCGGCCCGCACGCTAAAGGCGGCGAATGGCGGCAATGTGGCCACGGCCAGAAGAAAAATCAGCGTCAGGCCGGCGATCAATATATTCAGCGCGATTTCGTTGGGAGTCTTCTGCCGCTGCGCGCCTTCCACCAGCGCGATCATGCGGTCGAGAAAGGTTTCGCCGGGGTTGGAGGTGATGCGGACGCGAATCTCATCCGATAGCACTTTGGTGCCGCCGGTGACCGCGCTGCGGTCGCCACCGGACTCGCGAATGACGGGTGCGCTTTCGCCGGTAATCACCGACTCGTCCACGGTGGCAATGCCTTCGACCACCTCGCCGTCGCCGGGGATAATGTCGCCCGCCGCGCACATCACGACGTCGCCGGCACGGAGGCTGGAGCTGGGCACGGACTCCGTGCGGTCGCCGGCGAGCTTCTTGGCCAGCGTCTCGCTCTTGGTTTTGCGCAAGCTGTCGGCCTGCGCCTTGCCTCGCGCCTCGGCCATGGCCTCGGCGAAATTGGCGAACAAGACGGTAAACCACAGCCATAGGGCGATCTGGAACGTAAAGCTGTTGCCGGGAAGCCCGAGCCACCAGCCGCGGATCAGCAGGATGGTGAGCAGCGCCGCGCCCGCTTCGACGACGAACATGACCGGGTTGGCGGCCATCTTCAGGGGGTGGAGCTTCGCGAACGCATCCCGCGCGGCGCGGCGCAGAATCGTGGCGTCGGCCAGCGACAGCCGGCGCGGTGGGCCCGCGTGGGACGCGGGCCCGCTCGTGGGCGCCGCGGAGGCGGTGATCGGCGCTTTGTCGTTCATGGTTTCACCGCCGCCATCGCGTGGCGGGAAAACAGCAGATAGTGCTCGGCAATCGGGCCCAGCGACAAGGCGGGGAAAAACGTCAGCGCCGCCACCAGGATTACGGTGCCGATTAATAGAGACACGAACAACGGGCCATGCGTCGGGAACGTTCCGCTGGTCACCGCCAGGCGCTTCTTGGCGGCGAGGCTGCCCGCGATGCCCAGTAGCGGCAGCAGGAAAATGAACCGTCCGATGAACATGGCCAGGCCCAGCGTCAGGTTGTACCAGGGAGTGTTGGTGTTCAGGCCGGCGAAGGCGCTGCCGTTATTGCCCGTGGTGCTGGCATACGCATAAAGGATTTCGCTGAAGCCGTGTGGTCCGGGATTGGCCACGTTGGCCGCGGTAGGCCCGGGCGGATTCCAATACCCGTGCGCCGGAAAGCGGAGGACCGAACTCAGGGCGGTGAAGACCAGAATGCTGGCGGCGGCGGCGATCAACGCCACCATGGCCAGCTTCACTTCCTTTTGCTCGATTTTTTTTCCAACGTACTCCGGCGTCCGGCCGACCATCAGGCCGGCAATGAACACGGCCAGGATGGCGAACAGCAGCATCCCTTTCAGCCCCGCGCCCACCCCGCCGAAAATCACCTCGCCGGTGAGCATGTTCACCAGCGGCACCATGCCCCCGAGGGGCGTGAAGCTGTCGTGCATCGAGTTCACCGCCCCACAACTGGCGTCGGTGGTAACGGTGGCGAACAGAGCCGAATCGGTAATCCCGAAGCGGACTTCCTTGCCCTCCATGTTGCCGCCCGGCTGGCCGGCGGTAGCCTGGGTGGCGATGCCCATTCGGGCCAAGAGCGGGTTGCCGCGTTGCTCGAAGTGGTAGCAAAAAAATGCTCCCGCCAGGAACAGCGCGCTCATCGCGGCGAACAGCGCCCAGCCCTGGCGTGTATCGCCGACCTCCCGGCCGAACATATAAGCCAGCCCCGCCGGGATGACGAAGATGAACAGCATCTCGACGTAGTCGGTCAGCGGCGTGGGATTTTCGAAGGGGTGGGCGGAATTGGCGTTGAAGAACCCGCCGCCGTTGGTGCCGGCCATCTTGATCGCCTCTTGCGAAGCCACCGGCCCGCCGGGAATCACCTGCGTGGCTCCTTGAACGGTGCGCACGGGTAGGTTCGGGCGCAGGGTTTGGATGACGCCTTGCGAGCAGAGAAATAACGCGCCCAGCAATGACAAGGGCAGAAAAACGTAGACCGTGGCCCGCGTTAGATCCGCCCAAAAGTTGCCGATGGTCTTGGATTCCCGCCGCGCGAAGCCGCGGATCAGGGCCACCGACATCGCCACGCCGGCTGCGGCGGAGACGAAGTTTTGCACCGTCAGCGCCGCCATCTGGACAAAATAGCTGAGGGTCGTTTCACCGGCGTAAGATTGCCAGTTGGTGTTGGTGACGAAGCTGATGGCGGTGTTGAAGGCCAGATCGGGCGAAACCTGCTTCCCGCCGAAGTGTTGCGGATTCAGCGGCAGGAAGCCCTGGAGCCGCTGAATCGCATAGACGAATAGGAAGCTGACGGCGCTGAACGCCAGCAGCGAAATCGCGTACTGCGTCCAGCGTTGCTCCTGTTCCGGATCCACGCCTCCGAGGCGGTAGCACAAGGCTTCCAGCCAGCGCAGGGGCGGGTGCAGAAACGTGCGATGGCCGTTGAAGACGCGCGACAGGAAGATGCCGACCGGCTTGGCCAGAGCCAGGACGATCAAGAAAAAGATGACGATTTGCGCAACGCCGTTGAAGGTCATTTAGAACTTTTCCGGCCGGAGCAGGGCATAGAGGAGGTAGACGAACAGGCCCAGCGCCACGATCCCGGCCAATCCGTAGGCGAATCCCATGGCTTAGCTCCACTCGCAGAAGCGGACAAACGCCCGGCCCGCTAGAAAGAGCCCGACGCCGATGGCGAGGAATAGCAGATCCAGCACGCACTGCCTCCGTGACGACCATCCCAGCGTGCCAGAAGCGCCGTTAGGAAGTCGTAAAGAGAAGCTAAAGGTGGTGTAAAGACCCCGGCCCCGGCGCCCCTGCGCGGCCCGCGCGCCGCGCCCGCCGGTGGCGCTACTCGGGCGGGAGCAGGCGATAGCCAACCCACGGCTCGGTGCGCAGCAACTGCGGCCGGCTCGGATCCGCCTCAATCTTCTTGCGCAATTGGTTGACGAAGACGCGCAGGTACTCGGTCTGCTCGCCATAGTCGGGCCCCCATACCGCTTGCAGCAGTGCGCGGTGCGTCAGCACACGGCCCGGCTGGGAGGCGAGTTGGCGCAGCAGGTCGAATTCCTTGGGCGTGAGCTTCAGCTCCTCGGCGCCATTCCACGCCCGGCGCGCGGCAACGTCCAAGCGGATGGGCCCGGCTTCGAGCAGCGCGCCCAGCGCGGGCACGGAACGGCGCAGCGAGGAACGGATGCGGGCCAGCAATTCGCCGGCGCCGAAGGGCTTGGTCAGATAGTCATCCGCGCCCGCATCCAAAGCCTCGATCTTGTCCGCTTCCGCGCCCCGCACCGACAGGATCAGGATGGGGGTGTCCGCGCTGCCGCGCAGCCGCCGGCAGACCTCCACGCCGGGCATGTCCGGCAACGCCAAATCCAAGATGACCAAATCCGGGTGGTGGCGAGTGAACAGCTCTAGCGCTTCCGCGCCCGCGGCCGCGGTCAGCGTTTCGTAGCCGGCGGAGACGAGGGTGGTTTTGAGGACGCGGCGAATCTGGGGCGCATCGTCCACCGCCAGGATGCGGGCGGCGCTCATGACGCGGCGCTCCTGGGCGCCGGGGGCGCGGCGTGGGGGACGGCGGCGGGCAGGGTGAACCAGACGCGGGCGCCGCCTTCGCTGGCATTGGCGGCGCCGATGGCGCCACCCTGCGCCTCGATCAAGCCGCGGGCGATGGCCAATCCCATCCCCAGCCCCTCGGGCCGCAACTGGCGGGCCAGCGGCGTGCGATGAAATTTTTCAAATGCATGCGCCAGCATCGCCGGTGGAAACCCCGCTCCCAGGTCGCGCACCTCCAGCCGCACGCCGGCCTCCTCGCGCCGGGCCGTGATCCGAACCGGCGCGGACGGTGGGGAATAGGCGTCGGCATTAGCCAGCAGCTGCGCCAGAGCCCGGGCGGTCAGCGGCCCATCGGCCAACACGGCCGGCAGGTCCGGCGCCAGGTCCAGCTCCACGCGCCGCGCCGGACACGGCCGCTGCGCCAGGCTTTCGCGAATCAGCAGCTCGACGGCCTGCGGGCGCCGCTCCGTTTGCAGGCCGCCGCCCTCAATGCGCGCCATGTCCAGCATGTCTGCCAGCAAGCCATCCAGCCGGTCCGACTCTTCTTCCATCACCGCCGCCAGTTCCTGCCGCGCCTCGGCGGCCATCTCCGGCTGGCTGCGCAGGGCGCTGGCGGCGGCCTTCACCGAAGTCAGCGGCGTGCGCAACTCGTGGGTGAAGGAATCCAGCAACGCCGATTTCAGCGCGTCGCCCGCGCGCAGCGCCGACAGGCGGGTGGTTTCGGCCCGCAACTGCGCGCTTTCCAGGGCGATCGCCACCATGCCGGCGATGGCCTCGGCGGTTTCGGCCCCCAACGGAGGTCCCTCCAGGTGCAGGGCACCCACCTCGTGTTGCCCTACCCGCAGCCGCCAGTGCATGTTAAACGCTCCGTGCGCGGCGGCTTGCGCCCCGCCGCCGACCTCGATGCGCGCGTCCCGCATGCCGAAGATGTGAATCAGCGCCCGCTCCAGGTCCGCCGTTTCCTCGCTGGGGTTGGCCAGCAAAATCGCCCGGCTCAGGTCGTAGAGCCGCGCGGCGTCGTTGCGCTGCGCCTCCGCTTCCGCCGCCCGCCGCTGCGCGGTGGCGGATAACCGGCTGGCCACGGCGGCGGTGGCGAGGAATACCGTCAGCGCCACCCAGTTCTGCGGGTCCTGGATGGTCAGGCTGCCTACCGGCGGGAGGAAGAAGAAGTTGAGCTGCGCGGTGGCGGCAACGCTGGCCGCGAGCGCCGCCGACAGGCCCCAGCCGCTGGCCACGCCCAGCACCACCAAAAGATAGGCGAAGCCCACGCTCATGGCGTTCAGCGACGGCAGCGCCAGCCGGAATAGCACGGTCACGCCGACGGTCAGGGCCAGCGCGGCGGCGATGGATTTCGCGGGGCGGCGCATCTGCGGCTCCGGAAGCGGAGCGATCAGTCGGCGGCGGCGGCGGCCGGAAAGAACCGGGCATGCAACCGCTCCACCGCGCGCGGCACGTCGTCGTCCTCGATCACCAGGCTGATATTCATCTCCGAGGCTCCTTGCGAGATCATGCGAATATTGATGTCCCCTAAGGCCGAGAATACCGCCGCGGCCACTCCCGGGGTGTTGCGCATGCCGCCGCCGACCAGGCAGAGGATGGCCTTGCGCCCCTCGTAGCGCACCTCCGCGAAGCGCCCCAGCGCGTCGGCGATGGCCGGCAACTGCGCCGTATCGGCCACCGTCAGAGAGACGCTGACCTCGGAGGTCGAGATCATGTCCACCGGGCATTGGTGCGCGGCGAACACGTCGAAGATCGCCTTCATGAATCCATGCGCCAGCAGCATTCGCGTCGAGACGATGTCAATCACCGCCACGTTCCGCTTGCTGGAGATGCAGGCCACCGTCGCGCAGGGGTCGGTGCTGCGCTGGGCGCGGCCCGCTTGGCGGGCGGTGATCAGCGTGCCGGTGACGGCGGGATCCGGCGGGCCGGGGTGAAAGTTCCGCGAGTTGAGCACCCAGACCGGAATGTTCTTGCGCATCGCCGGAAGCAGCGTGGCCGGGTGCAGCACCTTGGCGCCGAAATACGCCGACTCCGCCGCCTCCGCGAAGCTGATGCGCTGAATGCGCCGGGCCGCCGGGCAGATGCGGGGATCGGCGGTGAGCATCCCATCCACATCGGTCCAGATTTCGATTCGCTCCGCCTCCAGCGCCGCTCCCAGGATGGCGGCGGAAAAATCCGATCCGCCCCGGCCCAGCGTGGTGCCGACGCCGCGCCGCGTGGCGCCGATAAAGCCGCCCAGCACCGGAATCGAGCCCGCGGCCAGCAGCGGCTGGAGCTCGGCGGCCGCGGCGCGCTGGATCTCCGCCTCCAGCGGCTGCGCGGCGGTGAAGCGCTCATCGGTAATGATGATGCGGCGCGCGTCCGCCGTCGTCGCCGGCAGGCCGGCGGCGGCCAGGGCGTGCCGCGCGAGAATTGGCGACACCCGTTCGCCATAGGCCACGACGGCGTCGCGCGTGCGGGGCGTCAGCTCCGCCACGGCGGAAATGCCGCGCAGCAGTTCGCCCAGCGCCGCGAACGCCGCATTCAGTTCCTCCCGTTCCCGCCCCGCGCCGCCGCCCAGGTCGGCCAGCACGCGCAGGTGGCGCTCACGCAGCTCCGCCAGCGAGGCGGCGGCGAAATCCCCCTGTCCGTGCAGCGCCAGCGTGGCCAGCTCGATCAGCCGGTCGGTGGCGCCGGCCAGCGCGCTCACGACCACCACGGGCGATTCCCGGCGCCGGTCGGCGACAATCGCCGCCAGGCGGCGCAGCGCCGCGGCGTCCTGCACCGACGTCCCTCCGAATTTCATCACCAACATGGGGATGTCCAGCCCGGCTGGGATTACCAGCCCTCGGCGTGAATCAGCTCCGCGTTCAGCAGCGCCGCGCCCGCCGCGCCGCGCAGCGTATTGTGCGAAAGCACGACGAACTTGTAGTCCAGCAGGCGGCAGGGGCGCAAGCGCCCGACGGTCACGGTCATGCCCCCGCCGGCCTCCACGTCCCGCCGCGGTTGCGGCCGGTCGGCGCCGCCGGCGATCCGCAACGGCGAGGCGGGCGCGGTCGGAAGCTTTAACTCTTGGGGCCGGCCGCGGAACCGCGCCAGCGCGTCGCGCACTTCGGCGAGCGGCGCATGGCGCCGCAATTTCACCGCCACCGCCTCGGTATGCCCCTCCAGCACCGGCACCCGGTTGCACTGCGCGGATATGGCGATGTTGGCCGGAACGACGCCGCCCTGGCTTTGCAGCGTGCCCAGAATCTTGCCGGACTCGGTTTCCAGCTTCTCCTCCTCCCCCGCGATATACGGCACCACATTGGCCAAGATGTCCAGTGACGCCACGCCCGGGTAGCCGGCGCCGCTAATGGCCTGCAGCGTGGTGACGAAGACCTGCTCCACGCCGAATGCCCGCTCCAGCGGCGCCAGCGCCATCGCCAGTCCCACCGTCGAGCAGTTCGGGTTGGTGACCACGCCGCCGCGCTGCGCGTATTCCCGCTGCTGGCGCAGCAGGGCCAAATGCTCCGGGTTGACCTCCGGAATCAGCAAGGGTACGTCGGGGCGCATGCGCAGCGCGCTGGCGTTGGAAATCACCAGATGTCCGGCGGCGGCGAAGCGCGGCTCCAATTCCGCGGCCGGTCCCGAATCCAGGGCGGAGAAGACCAGGCGCGCGGGACAGCCCTCCGGCGCGGCGGGTTGCAGCTCCATGCCGGCCGCTGCCGCGGGCAGCGGCGAAGCAAGGTGCCACCGCACCGCCTCGCCATAAATCGCGCCCCGGGACCGGTCGGACGCCGCCAGCCATACCGGCTCAAACCAGGGGTGAGCCTCCAGCAGGGACAGCAGCCGCTGGCCGACCACGCCGGTCGCGCCCAGCACGCCGACGGGAGTTTTCGCGTGTGGCATCGTAGGTTCGCGCCGCCCGCGCCTAACTCTGGTTGGCCAGTTGTCCGAGCGTGGCCTTTAATACGTCGGTGTTGATCTTGATTCTGCCGCTCTTGATCATGCGGGCCCGCAAATGATCCTCGAACGCCGCGAACGCCGCGCTCTGCTTTTGCTGCAACAGGGAAGTCTCCAGCGCCTGCCGCTGCCGCGCGAACGCTCCTGGCGCCGGCGGCTGGATGGCCTGCAATTGATAGACGATCGTCATGCCATGCGCCGCGGTCGGCGGTCCGACCTCGCCGGGCTTCAGCCGGAATAGGCTCGCGGCCAGCGGCCGCACCGCGCCGACGTCCGGCAGGCTGCCGTCGCGGGTCAGCGGCGGGCTGGTTTTCACCGCAATGTGCATCTTGGCCGCCGCCGCTTGCAATCCCTCTTTTTTCGCCGCCGCGGCCAACTCCTGGCCCTGGCTCGCGGCCAGTTTTGCCGCGGCCTGTTTGCGATACGCCGATTCCACCTGGCGCCTCACTTGGCGGAAGGGTTGCGTCGCCGCCGGCTCGATGGCGGTGATTTGCGCGAAGGCGTAGCCGGCGGGCACCTGCACCACCGGCGTTACGCCATGCAGGCTGGCGCCGAAGACGTCGCTTTCAAACTCCGGATTGATGCCGATGCCGGTGATGGGGTCGGTATTGCTCACCGGCGGAATGGGAATATATTGCAACCCATATTCCGCCGCCAACTTCGGCAGGGGTCGGGAACCGGCCTCGGCTTGCGCCTGATTGACCGCCTTCTGCGCCAGTTGCGCCGCCTGGGACTGCTGAATGTTGTTGCTGATCTCGCCGGCCGCCTGCGCCAGCGGCTCGACGTGCGCCGCTTGGTGCGCCTCGGCCTTCACGATCTCCAGCCCATAGGGCGTGGAGATCACGCCGCTGACCTGGCCCACCGGCAGGGCGAACGCGGCCTGTTCCACCGCGGGATACAGCCGGCCCTGCGTCACCCAGCCGATCTCCCCGCCCTGCGACGCGGTGGCGTCGTCCTGCGAGTACTTCTTCGCCAAGGCCGAGAACTTCGCCCCGGAGTGGAGCTGAGTTTCGATTTTAGCCGCCAGCTCCTGGGCTTTCTTGAGCTGCGCCGGCGTGTCGCCGCTGGTCTTCAGCAGGATGTGGGCGATGCGCACGCGCTCCGGAAACGTGTACTGCGCCAGGTGCGCTTGATAGTACTGCTGGATCTGCGCCGCCGTGGGCTGGATCTTGGCCGCGAACTGCGCCGTGTTGGCCAGCACCAGCCCCAATCCCCGCCGCTCCGGCGATTGGTAGGTCGCCTGATGCGCTTGATAAAACGCTTGCAGTTGCTGCGCCGTCGGTTTGACCTGCGTTTCCAGATGCGACGGATCCAGCACGGCGTAGAGAAACACCGCCTTGTCGTTGTTGCGGCGGAACTCCGCCTGCACCTCGGCGGGCGTGACGCGAATGCCGTCCGTGACCAGGTAGCGCAGCTTGTTGACCAGCACCTGCGTGCGCACCCGCTGCTCGAACTGCGGAACCGACATCTGCTCCGCCTGCTGGATGAAGTCCGCGTACTCGGTTTCCCCGACGAACTGGCCGTTGGGAAATAGCTGCGGAAGCTGCTCCCGGATGGTGCGGGCAACGTCCTTCGAGCTGGCGGTCAGGCCGTAGCGCAGCGCTTCGTCGCCGAGCGCGTTCTCCATGATCAGGCTGTTGAGGATCTGCTGGCCGTAGTAGGGCAGATACTCGGGGGGCAGGCGGTCCGCCTGCTCGATGCGGCTGATCTCGCTGTTCAGTTCCGTGGTGGTGATCTGCCGTCCATCCACGGTGGCCACGGCGGAGGACTGGCCGCCGCTGCCGACGGCCCCGCCGCCGGTAAGGCCGGGCACCAGAAACATGACCATGGCGACGGAAATGATGACCAGGATGCCGCCAAGCATGTAGCGGGCGGCGGCATCCTTGCGGCGAAAGAAATTCAGCATGGCGCGGGTTCAGCCCCGGGAAGCACTCTCCCCTGCGGCCAAAACCAAGCCAGGATCGGGGGATGCCCACCGCCAGGGCGCGGACAACTCTCAATTTGCCCGCGAACGCGGAGGTCCGCAGGCTGTCTTATAGTATACGGGCTGCTTCCCGGCGGCGACTCGTTGCCGCCCACGCCCTACCGCCGCGGGTGCGCCGGCGCGGCGGGATGGGCGGCCGGCGTTTGCGGCGCCGGGTGCGCGGGGCGCGGATGCACCAGCCGTTGATGGCGTTGGTCCCACTGCGCCACCCAGGCGTTGAACTCCGCCCGCTGCCGCGGGTTCAGCATGGCCCGAACGCGCTCCCGCTCCTGCGCCCGAATGGGCGCGAAGTCCCGCAACTCCTGGTTGAACAGCGCGTCGTACTGCGGCTGTAGTTGGCGGTGAATCTGGTTCCAATGCTGCCGCATGTCCACCACGATCGCCCGGAACTGGGTCGCTTGCGACGGGGTCAGATGCAGGAGCCGCGTCATGTGGCGCACGTAGCGGTCCTGGCGGGAGAGGCGGCGGTGCATGTGCGGCGCCAGCCAAAGGCCTCCGCCCCCGCCGGCGATCAAGCCCAGCACGAAGACGCCGATTAAGATCAGCGCGCCACGGCGGGTGATTCCACCCCCGGTCGGCGCCGGCGGAGCCACGGGCGGTTGGGTAGGGATAGTGGACATGGATGCCTGCGGCTAGTGATTGCCCACCCCTAGCCAATCCGTCGGGCGTTGCGCGGCGAAGTTCACCGGCATGGACTGGGCCACGGTCGCCGATGGCGCCAAAAGGCTTTGCGCCGAGGGCATGCTCGCCGCCGGCGCCGCGGTCACGGCCCCGCCGGTTCCGCTCAGCGCCATCGAGCCGGCCAGCAACAGCAGCGCCGTGATGGAGGCCAGATACGGCGCCAGCCGCCGCAGCCCCATGCTCAAGGAGCCGTCCCAAGCGGCGCTGGACTGGCGGCGAATCGCCGCCCATACCGCCGCCATCGGCGGCGCTTCCGGAACCGCCACGGCGCCGGCTTGCACGACCCCGCGCGCCCAATCGCGCAAGGCGGCGTATTCCCGGCATTTGTGGCAGCTACGCAGGTGCGCCACCACCTCGTCCGGCGCGCCGTCCCGCCCCGCGGCCATATCCAAATGCGTTCGGCAGGTGCGGCAATTCATGGCAGCCTCCTCTTCGCCAGCCGTTGATAACTGGCCAACATCCGCTTGCGGGCGCGGAACAGCCCGACCTTCACCGCCGACAAGCCCAGGCCGGTGGCGGCGGAAATCTCCTCCAAGGATAGATCCTGCAAGTCTTGCATGACCAACAGTTGCCGGTCGCGCGGCCTGAGGCTAGCGAGCAGCTTGCCCGCCAGATCGCGGGAAACCAGCCGCTCCAGGGCATTGGCGTGGGAGGTGTCCGGCAGATCCCACTCGCGCGCCTCGCCCCCGTCCAGCGCCGCCGGCGGATCCGCCGCCCGCGGTTGCCGCCGCTGCCGGCGCAGGTAGTCAATCGTATGATTGCTCGCCAGCCGGTATAGCCAGGGCCGGAACGGCATGCCGGGCGTGAAAGAACCTAGGGCAAAGTAGGCCTTGGCGAAAATCTCCTGCACCAAGTCCGGCACCGCTTCCGGGTGGCGGATCATGTTGGCTACCAGGCGGGAAATCGCGCCTTGGTAACGGGCGTAGAGCGCCTCGAATGCCGCCCCGTCCCCGGACTGAATTTGCCGGACCAGCGGACCATCGGGATCTTCAGCCGCCACGCCGACCGCGGGCCGGGAAGTCCCAATTGCCGGATCGGCCGGGGAATTCGCCACGGGTATACCCAACGTCCAAGCGGAGGCGAGCGCCGACATCACCTTCTGCAACGCCGCCTCAGCCGCCAAAGTTACAGGCCGCGGCGCTGGGCCGCTGCTTCCCAAGGCCCCGCCGGGCGTCACCAAGCCGCTCGGCCCGCCACGGACCGCGCCAACCGCAATG
Organism: Acidobacteriota bacterium; assembly: GCA_021827785.1. Lineage (GTDB taxonomy): Bacteria > Acidobacteriota > Terriglobia > Terriglobales > SCQP01 > JAKAUF01. Next base: position 36,755 of record JAKAUF010000388.1, read on the forward strand.
TTACTATGGGCCAGGCTTCGCCTGCCGCTGCCAGGGGCCAACGGCCACACCGGAGATGGGGACCTATAGCGTACAAATTGGACGGGTTTACGATGGCCCGCTGGACCTGCTGATGGACCTCATCCGGAGGCAGGATATTGACATCTATGACATCCCCATCGCCCGCCTGACCGGACAATATTTGACATACCTGGAGGGCCCCCAGGGCATACACAGCGGAATGGACGTCGAGGTGGCGGCGGAGTTTTTGCTCATGGCCGCCACGCTTATCCAAATCAAGAGCAAACTCCTCCTGCCCGCCGCGCCAGCCCTGCCCGGCGAGGCCCCGGAGCCGGATCCCCGGCAAGAGTTGGTCGCCCGGCTCTTGGAATACGAACAGTTCCAGCAGGCGGCCGCCATGCTGCATGAGCGGCAGCAAATTGAGGACGCCAGTTGGCGCCAGCCAGGTTTGCGGGAATTCCGCGGCGATGCCGCCCCGGAACCGGAACTGGCCGTGGGCATCTATGACCTGGCGCAGGCCTTCCAACGCGTGCTGCGGCGCATGGAAGAACGGCCCAAGCTGGAAGTAGGCGGCGCCGACGTGACCGTGGCCGAAATGGTGGCCCGCCTCCAGGAATGGCTGGCCGCCGCCCCCGGCCCGCTGCGCTTGCAAGCGGTGCTGGGCCGCGCCGCTGACCGCCGTGCGCTCGTGGCGTGCTTTTTGGCTCTGCTGGAAATGGTCCGGCGCGGCGAAGTGCAGCTGCGGCAGGAGCGGGTCATGGGGGAAATTTGGCTGCGCCGCGCGGCGCCGAAAGCCGGGGCGGCGTCGGCGTAAGCGCCAGCGCCACGCGATGCAATCCATGGAACATGACCCACGTTGAACATGACCGACGCTAAGCCCAATCCAGGAGAAACGTTCCCCGCCGCCGCGGCGCCCGCGCCCGCCGGCGAGACCTCAGCTGCGCTCACCGCCGATCTGCTTTCCGCATTGGAGGCGCTCGTCTACGTTGCCGAGGCGCCCGCCACCTGCGGCCAAATGGCCGCCGCGCTCGGCGTGGAGCCGGCGCTTGTCGAGCAGGGCGTCGCCGAGCTGATGTCCCGCTACGCCAGCGACGGCCGCGGCATCGAGATCCGCTGCGTCGCCGGCGGTTATCGCATGGCCACCAAGCCGCAGCACCATGAGGTGCTGCGCCGCTTCATCAAGTCCCTTCAGCCGCCCATTCGCCTGTCGCTGGCGGCGCTGGAAACGCTCGCCGTCATCGCCTATCGCCAGCCGGTCACCGCCCCGGAAATCAAGGACATCCGCGGCGTGGACCCCAGCGGCGTGTTGAACACGCTGCTG
>JAKAUF010000327.1 GCA_021827785.1 Acidobacteriota bacterium
GATCTGCGGCTGCTGCGCGCCGTGGCGGAGCGGGCGGCGGCGCTGGGCGGATTTGTCCGCGTGGACATGGAGGGATCAGCCTATACCGATCCCACGCTGGATCTGGTCCTGGCGGCGCATGCCGCCGGGCTGCCGGTGGGCACCGTACTGCAATCCGCCCTGCGCCGGACCGACGGCGACGCCGAGCGGCTGATCGCCGCGGGCATTCGCATCCGGTTGGTCAAGGGCGCCTACCGCGAGCCGGCGAGCCTCGCGTTTGCCACGAAAGCCGAGGTGGACGGCAGCTACCGGCGGTTGGCGGAGCGCCTGCTGGCGGCAGGAAACTACCCGGCCATCGCCACCCATGACCCCGCCATGATCGCCGCCACGCTGGCGGCGGCGCGGCGGCAAGGGTTGCCGCCGGAGCGGTTCGAGTTCCAGATGCTCTACGGCATTCGCCGTGATTTGCAGGCCTCGCTCCGCCGCCAGGGCTGGCGCGTGCGCGTCTACGTTCCCTACGGCGCGGAGTGGTATCCCTACTTCATGCGCCGCCTGGCGGAACGCCCTGCCAACCTGGTCTTCCTCCTGCGCAACCTGCTGCGCTAGGCGCGGCGCCGGAGCCATTTCTCGGGCGGCCCCTTCGCCACGAGAAGGCTGCCCCCGCGCCGCCACCCGGCGAGTTAGAGCTGGATGGCGCGGGCGTAATGAATGGCCGGATGCTGGCGGATGTCTTCGATCACGTGCGGCGGCACGGGGGCGTCGGTTTGGACCAAGGCGACGGCGGCCAGCGGCCGGCCGTTTTTGCTCGCCGCGTCGCCGGCGGCGGCTCCTTGGCGGGCTCCTTCCTGACGGCCTAAGGTAAAGCTGGCGATGTTAATTCCGCGCCGGCCCAGTACGGCGCCCACGTGCCCAATCACGCCGGGAACGTCGTCATTGCGCAGCACCACCAAGTTGCCCTGGAGCGGGGCCTCGATGGCCATGTTCTCGTCAATGCCCAGCAGCCGCGGGCTGACGCCGTTCACCACGGCGCCCTGGATGCGCAGCTCCTGCCCGTCGGTGGTGACGCGGGCGGTCAGCGTGCGCGCCTCGCCGCGCGTATAGGCCTCCTGCGTCACGTGCAGGGCCAAGCCGCCTTTTTCCGCCAGCGAGCGGGCATTCACCAGGTTGACGTCCTCGGCCAGGATTTGGTTCAGCAGGCCGGCGACGGCGGCGTTGGCGATCAAATCCAAATTCAAGCCTTCCAGGTCCCCGGCGAAGTGCAGCAGCAGATCGCGCGGCTTGCCCGGCACCAACTGGCCCAGCATGGCGCCCATGCGGCTGCCGAGGTCGAGCCAGGGCTGGAGCGCCCGCTGCTCCTCATAGCTGACGGACGGCACGTTAACGGCGTTATGGACGGCGCCGGTGGTGAGGTAATCCCGCACCGCCTCGGCGATGCGGAAGCCGACGCGTTCCTGCGCTTCCTGGGTCGAGGCGGCGATGTGCGGCGTGGCGATCAGGTTGGGCAGGGCCAGCAGTTCGGAGCCGGTGGGAGGCTCCTTTTGAAAGACGTCCAGCGCGGCGCCGGCCAGCTTGCCGGATTTCAGCGCGGTGTACAGCGCGTTTTCGTTGATCAATTCCCCGCGCGCGCAGTTCACCAGGCGGGCGCCGTTTTTCATGCGGGCGAAGGCGCGATCGTTGAACATGCCGCGCGTTTCCGGCGTGAGCGTCACGTGCAGACTGAGGTAGTCGGAGCTCGCCAGGACGTCCTCCAAGGGCAGCAGCTTGGCGCCGGCCTCGCGCGCCGCCAAGGGGCTGACGAATGGGTCGTAGGCGACCAGGTCCATGCCGAAGGCGCGAGCGCGCTTGGCCAGCTCGGAACCGACTTTGCCCAGGCCGATGATGCCCAGGGTTTTGCCCATCAGCTCGGAACCCATCAGCGCCTTCTTTTCCCACTGGCCGGCGCGAGTGGTGGTGTCGGCGCGCAGAACCTGCCGCGCCATCGCGACCATCAGGCCAATGACCAGTTCGGCGACGCTGATGGCGTTGCCGCCGGGCGTGTTCATCACCACCACGCCCTTGCGCGTGGCGGCTTCCAGGTCCACGTTGTCCACGCCGACTCCGGCGCGGCCGACGACCTTCAGCTTGGGCGCGTGTTCCAGCAGTTCCGCCGTCACCTTCACCGCGGAGCGGACGATCAGGCCGTCGGCGTCGGCGAGTTCCCGCGCCAAACTGCCATCCTTGGCCGAACTGGGGGGCAGCTCCACGACCGTCCAGCCCGGCTGGGCTTTCAATTCCGCGATGCCCCGCGGCGACACTTTCTCCGGAACCACGATTTTCATAGCTGTGATGGGTTATCGGGCCTGGGCGGCGCCCACCGGCTCGGCGGCCGCGCTGGGGCGGTGTTGCAGCCAAACCTCCTGCGCGGCGCGCACGCCGCTGCCGAGGCGGCTGCGTTCCAGGCGTCCGGCCTGCGCCAAAACCAGCTCCAGTTGCGCGATCAGCGAAAAGGTGTCGGCGGCGTCGTAGTAGCCGAGATGGGCGACGCGGAACAACTGGCCCTTCATGCTGCCTTGGCCGTTGGCGATGACGCTGCCGAAATCCCGGCGCAGGGCCTTGACGATCTCGCCCGAGTCCATGCCCGTGGGGCTCTGGATGGCGGTGAGGGCGCCGGCGGGCTGGCCGCTCCCGAAGCGTTGCAGGCCCAGGGCTTCCGCCGCGGCGCGCGTGGCCGCGGCCAGCATCTCCGCGTTCGCCACCAGGGCGCGGCGGCCGCCGTTGGCGGCGATGAACTGCAATGCCGCTTGCAGCGCGGCGATCAATCCGGTGGCGGGCGTGCAGGCGGTTTCGCCTTGCGCTTGGCTTTTTCGCTCGCGCCGCAGGTCGAAGTAATAGCGCGGCGTGGTGCTGGCCTCCATGGCCTTCCAGGCGCGGGAGCTGACGCTCAGGTATGCCAAGCCGGGCTGCATCATCACCGCCTTCTGCGAGCCGCCAATGACGTAGTCCAAATCCCAGGCGTCAATTTCGATCGGGCTGGTGCCGATGCCCGTGATGGCGTCCACCAAGATCAAAATGTCAGGGTTGGCGCGGCGCGCGGCCCGCGCCAACCCCTCGATATCGTGGCGGATGCCGGTGGAGCTTTCCGTGGCTTGGACGGCGAGCGCGACGGTGCTGTTCGCCACCTTGCCCTCGATGTCGGCGGCGGAGAAGCCTTCGCCGTAGGGCTTGCGCACCGTCTCCAGCTGGGCGCCGAAGGCCTGGGCCAGTTGTTCCCAGCGTTCGCCGAATTTGCCCGCGCTCAAGACCACGACCGGACTGCCCGGCGATATGGCATTGGCCATCGCCGCTTCCATCGCCCCGGTGCCGGAGGAAGCCAGCATCAGCACGTCATTCCGCGTGCCCAGAAACTCCTGCAACAGGCCGCGGGTGGCGGAGAAAATTTGGCGGAATTCCGCGGTGCGGTGGTGCAGGCCCATCGCCGCCATGGCCGCTTGCGCGGCGGGCAGCAGGGCGGTGGGTCCGGGAGTGAACAGGCGTTCTTTGCGCATAAAGAAACTGCCGAACGGGGGCAGAATTAAGAATAGCAGGGAGCGGCGCGGGTGGCGGCCGCCGCCGGGCAGCGTCCCGCGCGGCGGCATGCCCGCAGCGCTCCGCCGGTTGCGGAAACGGCCCTGTCCCGGGGGACACGTGCCTTGCCCGCCACCTTCTAAGGCGAGTTGCGGCTTGCCGCCGCCGCCGCGCCGGGTGATATTGAAAAACTGCACTGTAAGCGGAATCCCTCATGAGCGTCCGGACGCTGTTTAGCCTCTTTTCCAGCGATTTGGCCATTGATCTTGGCACCGCCAACACCTTGGTTTACGCCAAGGGCAAAGGGGTGGTGGTCAACGAGCCTTCCATCGTCGCCATCAACAAGCTTACCGGCGAGGTCGAGGCGGTGGGCAAGGAAGCCAAGGAGATGGTCGGCCGCACCCCCGGCAACATCGTCGCCATCAAGCCGATGAAGGACGGCGTCATCGCCGACTTCAAGGTGACGGAGAAGATGCTGAATTACTTCATCCAGAAGGCGCACAACCGCAAGATGCTGGTGCATCCGCGCATCGTCATCGGCGTGCCTTCCGAGATCACGCAGGTGGAAAAGCGCGCGGTGATGGACTCCGCCTACCGCGCCAAGGCCAGCGAAGTGCACCTGGTGGAGCAGGCCATGGCGGCGGCGATCGGCGCCGGCCTGCCCATCACCGAGCCCAGCGGCAACATGGTGGTGGACATCGGCGGCGGCACCACCGACATCGCCGTCATCTCCTTGTCCGGCATCGTCTACTCGCGTTCGGTGCGGGTGGCGGGCAATGAGATGGATGACGCCATCACCAACTATCTGAAGCGCAAATACAACCTGCTGATCGGCGAGCGCACGGCGGAGCAGATCAAGATGGAGATCGGTTCGGCGTATCCGCTGGAAAAGCCGCTGACGATGGAGATCAAGGGGCGGAATTTGATCGAGGGCGTGCCCAAGACCATCACCATCGAGGACGGCGAAATCCGCGAGGCGCTGGGCGAGTGCATCGCCACGATCATGAACGCCATCCGCGTGGCCCTGGAGCGCACCCCGCCGGAGCTGAGCGCCGACATCAGCGACCGCGGCATTGTCCTCACCGGCGGCGGAGCCATGATCAAGAACCTGGACAAGCGGATTCGCGAGGAGACCGGATTGCCCGTTTCCATCGCCGACGATCCCCTGGCCAGCGTCGTCCTGGGCACGGGCAAGATGCTCAGCGACTTCAATCTGCTGCGCAAAATTCGCGTGGAATAGGGCGGTTGCCGGCGGCGCGCCGGCCAGGGCTTCCGGCCATGGGCGCCGTTGTGGGCGGGATTGCGGGTTGGCGCCCAGCGCCGCGCGGCCCGGCCCCCGCGGGCGTATACTGGCGGCATCGGCCTGCGGGAGATGCGGCGCGTGCATCCAACCCAGGCGAGGCGCGGAAGCCATGGCAGCAGCAGGGGCAGCCGGAGCACGATTTCCACGGTGTGCGGCCGTGTTCGGCGCTTGGGGCCTTTTGCTGGCGGCGCTGCCGCCGGCGGCCTGGGCCGGCCATCCGAAACTGAGCACGCAAGCCAAGCTGGCGCTGGTGCGGGGCATGATCGCCGACATCGGCATCGCGCGGCAGGTGTTCCCGCGGGGCAAGAAGCCGGTGATCCTGGCGGCGGACGGGCGCGTTCTGAACACGGCCTACATTCAGCAGGCGGCCATTCAGATGCCGCCGGCCGCCAAACCGGGGCAGCGGCTTCAGATCACCAACCTGCATTTCCACGGCAAAAGCATTCTGGTCGAGTTAAACGGCGGCTTCACCAAGACCCACTGGTACGACCACCTGCAAATCGGCATGGGCGCGCAGATGACGCCCGTGGCGCAGGCGCAACAGGAATCCGGCTCGGAGATCTCCGTGCGTTTTCCCGCCGGAGTGCCCGCCGATCTCACCACGGCGCGGCTGAAACAGATTTTGAGCAGCGTGCTGGATTGGAATTTGAACGCCACCTATGCGGCGGCGGTCGGCGAGAGGCTGCCGCCGAGATTGGAAAAAGCGATTGACCGGCACGCCGTTTTGGTGGGCATGACGCGCGGCATGGTGCTGGCGGCGAAAGGCCGGCCGGAACAGAAATACCACCAGACGGACGCCAAGTCCGGGGTGGAATATTCGGAATGGGTCTACGGCCATCCCCCCGGCGACACGACGTTTGTGAACATCGTCGGCGAGCGCGTGGTGCGCGTCGTGGACTACAAGGCGAATGGGACCAAGGTGGTGCAAACCACGCCGCAGGCTCCCATGCCGAGCCAAACGGCGACGGCCGCGCGCGGCAGCGCCGCCAACGGCAGCGGCAACGCCAATGCCAGCGCCGATAATGCCCGGCCGACGCTGCGGCGCCCTGGGGATAACAGCGGCAACGGGAACCAGCCCGTCTCCGGCCCCGGACCCATCCTCATTCCGGGGGCGCCTCCTCCTCCGCCCGGCACGCAAAACGGGCCGCCCCCGATTGGCATGCCGGGAGGCCCCGGCAATGGCGCGCCCACGGGCCCCGGGATGCCCAATCCCACCCCTGGCGGGCCCGGGCAAAACCCCAACGGTCCCTGCTGCGGCGGGCCGCTCTAAGCCGAACCAACAGGGTGATGGCGAGAGGGAGCGGGCCCCCCGCTCGTCCGTGCACGGCACAGCCCCATACCTTGGGCGCGCAGTTCGCGACCGGGATACTGTCCCGCCCGTCCGCGGCCGCTGATGGCGCGGATACACAACCTCGTCGCGCCGGCATTTGTATTATGCCGGACGATAGCGAACTGGACTCGGCCCGCTGCGGCTCAACTAGCTTTTCAATTAGCGGCGGCGGCGCGTTCGCTGCCGCATCCGGCGTGGCGGCAATTGCAGTTCAACTCCAAGCTCCCGCGCGCGTCCTTGCAATAGTCACCGCAGTAGCGGCTGCCCTTGGCCGGCGGGCAATCACAAGCCGGATGGGCGCATTTCTCTTTCTTTTTGTCTTTCCCCACGATGTCCTCCTGGGGCCCGCCCGGCGGCGGGCCAGGGTGCTAGACGCCTTCACTATACGCCAGGACCAGGGCGGAAAGCGGGGCATATTCCACAATGGAATTCGCGAACGATGTGCAGCGTGAAGGGGATGTTCTGCATACTGTTGACACGCGTACGGAACATTAGAGAAATCTAAAGGACTTACCTGTCCTTTGGGACGGCCCTTGAGTTGCACACATCCGGAACGGATATTCCTATGCGCCACCTCGCCTTCCCCCGTACGCTGCTGTTTGGGCTCATCGCCTGCCTGTTCGTTTTTCTAGTGCAGGCACCCCTTTTGGCGGGTCCGATCAATGATCCCCTCATCAGCATCGGCGGCGTGGCCGATCCGCCCAATGTCCCCGGGTTCGGCAGCGGTCTATCGTTTCTCACGACCACGGGGTACAGCGGTATCTACGGGACCACGACGAGCCAACAGGCCTGCGTGATCGGTGGCGTGACGGTTGCGGGGTGCATTTTCACCAACGACACCGGGCACGCCCTCACCAGCCTGCTGGTTTCGATTCCGGTTTCGCTGCAAGGGAACGAAGCGTTTAGTTGCGCGGCCTCCGCCATGTTTAATTGCACGCCGGTCTTCAACAGCAACAACGTGGAGACGGGAATATTGTTTTCGGCCGTCGGGGCCAACACCGACGGGGATGCTGACGCCGATGACGGCTATCTCACCGACGGCGATGGCGACGGGGATGACTCCATCCAGATTAGCGTGGGCCCGATTTCAGGAAGTTCGATCACCTGGCCGACGAATGTGGCCTTCAGCGTGAGCGCTCCCGAGCCGCCGGCCGACGTGCTGATG
>JAKAUF010000336.1 GCA_021827785.1 Acidobacteriota bacterium
TGCTGGTCGCCGAAGCAGTGCACCTCGACCTCGATGCGGCGGGCCAGCTCCCGGCTCAAATAGTCCACGTGGACGCCGGCGCCGCCATAGATATTGGGGGGAAATTCGCGGGTGAAAAGAGCAATACGCAATGCAACCTCCGGGTGCTGCGAGCGGGGCGGAGCGCCCCGCGATTTGAGCCCGGCCCCGCCGCCGCCATCCTTGCGCGCCGGAGGAGCCAGACTCTCCAGAGTAACGGATTGCGGCATCCCTGCCCAATTCCGCCGGCGCGGAGGCCGTTGCATTTGGGCTGCCGCCCGTGCCGCCCGCCCGCGGCGGCGTTTGGCATACTCGAACATACGTGGCGAGCGGCGAGGCGCGGGACGGGAGCACAGCGATGGCGGCAGACGGCAGGGCGGACAATCCGCGGGGAAACAGGAGCGTGGCGGTCGTCAGCGGGGCGTCGTCGGGCATCGGGCTGGCGACGGCGCGACGGCTGCTGGCCGAGGATTGGGAGGTTGCGGTATTGGCGCGGCGCGGCCCGCGGCTGGAGGCGCTGGCGGCGGAGTTTCCCGCCGGCCGCGTGCTGCCGGTGACGGCGGATCTCCTCAAGGAAGCCGAGATTACCGCCGCGGCGGCGGCGATCCGCGCCTGGCGGCCGCGCGTGGACGCGCTGGTCACCAGCGCGGGAGATTTTTTCGTCCGGCCCATCGCGGAAACCACGGCGGCGGAGTTCCAACGCATGTGGCGGCTGACGGTGGAAGCCAAGTTTTTGCTGGTGCGGGAATTGCTGCCCCTGCTGGCGGCGGGCGCGGGCGCCGCGCCGCGGGCGGTCATTCATATTGGATCGCTGGCGGCGCACCATCCCTTCGGCGGCGAAAGCGCCTATCAGAGCGCCATGCATGGCGTCATGGGGCTGGCGATCAGCCAGGATGCGGAGTTGCGGGCGCAAGGCATCCGCGTCGCGGTCGTCTCGCCGGGGCTGGTGCGGACGGAGCTGACCGAGCGCGCCTTCGGCGCCGCGGCGCTGGGCGGCGCGCTGACGGCGGAAAGCGTCGCTGCCTCCATCGGACATTTGATCGGCGTTATCCGCGGCGGCGGCTATATTCCGGAGATTTTCCAGACGCCGGGAAATTGGCCCGCCTAGGGCCGGCGGGCGCCGGCTTCACCGCGGCCCGGCGCAGCCCCTTCCCTGCCCCAGACCCTCCCCGCCGCTATCCCAGCGCGGAACGGGCGGCGCCCAGGCGCTCCAGTTGGCGGGCGTATTCCTCCCGCTTCTGTTGCTGCGCCTGGCGGATATGCTCCGGCGCACGCTGTAGGAACGTGGCGTCGGCCAGGCGGCTCTCGACGCCGGCTAGGGCGCGCTCCAGGCCGGCGATTTCCTTGTCCAGGCGCTCCCGCTCGGCGCCGAGGTCGGCGCTGGGCAAATCCAAAAGGAGGTCGAACTCCGGCGTGGCGACATGGCCGCGCCCGGCGCCGGCGGGCACCGGCGCGACGGCCGGATCCACGTTGGCGAGGGCGGCGATCAGCGCCGCCTGCGCGGCGATGACGGCGGCGGCTTCGGGGCCACGGCCCTCGATGCGCAGCGGCAACCGCGATTTGGGCGGGACCTGATTTTCCGCCCGCAGGCGGCGCACTTGGTTCACCACTTCCTGCACCAAGTTCATTTGCCGCTCGGCGTCGGCGTCCAGCGCGCCGGCGGCGGGAAACGCGGCCAACGACAGCGTCGGCGCGGGCGGCTCGGCGCCCGCCAGCGCGTGCCAAAGTTCCTCGGTGATGAACGGCATCAGGGGATGCAGCAGCCGCAGCGCGGCGTCCAGGGCATGGAAGAGGCCGTCGGCGGCGTCGCGGGCCGCGGCGGCGTCGCCGCCGTTCAGCGCCAGCTTGGCGAGTTCCAAATACCAGTCGCAGAACTCATGCCAAAAGAAGTGATAGAGCCCGTCGGCGGCGTCATGGAAGCGAAACGCGGCCAGGCTGTCCTGCATCCGCGCGGCCAAGCCGTTCAGGCGGGAAAAAACCCAGCGGCCGGCGAGATCGCCGCCTGGCGGCCGCATCGCCGCCCGCGCGGGCAGCGGCGGCCGCCGCCAGCCGAACTCCGCCTCCGCGCGGTCCAGGCTGAGGAAGATGAAGCGGGCGGCGTTCCAAATCTTGTTGGCGAAGGCGCGATAGCCTTCCATGCGCGCTTCGGACAGGGCGATGTCCGTGCCCGGCGCGGCCATCGCCGCCAAGGTGAAGCGCACGGCGTCGGTGCCGTATTTTTCCGTCACCACCATGGGGTCAATGACGTTGCCCTTGGTTTTGGACATCTTTTGCTTTTCCGCGTCGCGCACCAGGCCGTGAATGTACACCTGGCGGAAGGGCACGCTGGCGGCCAGGCTTCGGCCGTCCCGCTGGCGGAAATGCACGCCCATCATGATCATGCGGGCGACCCAGAAGAACAGGATGTCGAAGCCGGTGATCAGCAGGCTGGTGGGATAGAACGTGGCGAGATCGGCGGTCTGCTCCGGCCAGCCGAGGGTGGAGAAGGGCCACAGGGCGGAGCTGAACCAGGTGTCCAGCACGTCGGGGTCCTGGTCCACGGGCCCGCCGCAGTTGGGGCAGTTCGCCGGGTCTTCGCGGCTGACGATGACGCAACCATGATTGCGGCAATGCCAGGCGGGAATGCGGTGGCCCCACCACAGTTGCCGGGAGATGCACCAATCGTGGAGGTTGGCCATCCAGTCCAGGTAGATGGCGCGGTAATTGGCGGGGGTGAAGGCAATATGGCCTTGTTCGACGGCGGCGATGGCGTCGGCGGCCAAGGGCGCGATCTTGACGAACCACTGCATGGAAACCCGCGGCTCGACGATGCTGCGGCAGCGCTGGCAATGGCCGATGGCCATGGGGTGGTCCTGCACTCCAGCCAGCAGCTCTTGCGCCTGCAAGTCGGCGACGACGCGGCGCCGGGCCTCGAACCGGTCCAGGCCGGCGTAGGCGTAGGCGCGGTCGTTCATCCGGCCCGCCGCATCCATCACCTCGATCTGCGGCAGGCCATGGCGCTCACCGGCGGCGAAGTCATTGGGGTCGTGCGCGGGAGTCACTTTCACCGCGCCGGTGCCGAACTCCGGCTGCGCCAGCTCATCGGCGATGATGGGAATCTCGCGGTCGGTCAGCGGCAGCCGTACATTGCGGCCGACCAGGTGGCGATAGCGCTCGTCGCGCGGATTCACCGCGACGGCGACGTCGCCGAGCATGGTTTCCGGCCGCGTGGTGGCGACGGGGATGAACTCGCTTGGCGAACCGGCCAGCGGGTAGCGGATCTGGTACAAATGGCCGACGGTTTCCTCGTGGCTGACCTCCAGGTCGCTGATGGCAGTTTGGCAGCCAGGGCACCAGTTCACCATGTAGCGGCCGCGGTAGATCAGGCCCTCCTCGTAGAGCGTGACGAAGACCTCGCGCACCGCGCGGGACAGGCCGGGATCGAGCGTAAACCGCTCCCGTGACCAGTCGCAGGAGGCGCCCAGGCGGACCATTTGGCGGCGGATGGTCCCGCCGCTTTGCCGCTTCCATTCCCAGACCTTCTCCACGAAGGCCTCGCGGCCCATCTGGCGGCGGTCTAGGCCCTGGCGGCGCAGTTCGCGCTCCACCACCATCTGCGTGGCGATGCCCGCATGGTCGGTGCCCGGCAGCCATAAGGCGTTGTCGCCGGACATCCGCCGCCAGCGGACGATGGCGTCAATCTCCGTATGCTCCAGCATGTGGCCCAGGTGCAGCGCGCCGGTGACGTTAGGCGGCGGAATCACCAGGGACCATGCCGGGCGCAGGCTGGACGCGGCGGCATGGAACCAATCGGCGCTTTCCCAGCGCTGGGCCCAGCCAGGCTCGATGCGGGAGGGGTCGTAGACTTTTTCCAAAGCGGCAAACATGGAGGATCCCTATGCGCGAGCGGCGCCGCGGCGCCGCGGATCGCGCTTATTCGACCTGGGCCGCTAGCGCGGCCTGCACGCCCTCGGGAGAATCCACCGCCAGCACGGTTTTCCCCCGGTCCAGCCGCTTGATCAAGCCGGACAGCACCCGGCCCGGCCCGGCTTCGACGAACGTTGTCACCCCGCGGGCCAGCAGCCAGCGCATGGACTTTTCCCATTGCACCGGCGAAGCGACCTGGCGGATCAAGGCATCGCGGGCTTCTTCGGCGCCTTCGATCGGCTCGGCGTCCACGTTATTGACCAGCGGAATCTCCAGCTCACAGAACAGGGTGTTCCACAGGTCGCCTTCCAGCGCTTCCTGCGCGGGCAGCATCAGGGAACAATGGAACGGAGCGCTGACGGGCAGCAGCACCGCCCGCCCTTGGCGGGCCTCGGCCAGGGCCACGGCGCGCTGCACGGCGGCGGCGTCGCCGGCGATGACGGTCTGCCCCGGCGCGTTGAAGTTGGCGGGGGAGCAGACCTGGCCCTGGGCGGCTTCGGCGCAGAGGGCGGCGACCGCCTCCGCGTCCAGGCCCAGGATGGCGGCCATGGCGCCCTGCCCCTCCGGCACTGCGGACTGCATCAGCTCGCCGCGGCGGCGCACGGTGCGGATCGCGTCCTTGAAGTCCAGCCCGCCGGCGACGACCAGCGCGGCATATTCGCCCAGACTGTGGCCGGCGACGTAATCCGGGCGCAGGCCCTGGTCCATCAGCACCCGGGCGGCGGCGACGTCCACCGCCAGCACCGCGGGCTGGGTATTGGCGGTGCGCTGCAACTCCTCCTCCGGCCCTTCAAAGCACAAGCGGGACAGGGGAAAGCCGAGCGCTTGGTCGGCGTCGTGGAAGGTGGCGGCGGCGACCGGATAGGCCTCCGCCAGCAGGCGGCCCATGCCCGGGTACTGGGAGCCCTGGCCGGGAAAAAGAAACGCGGTAGCGGTCATGATTGCGCGGCGGGCGGCGCGGACGGCGCGGCGGCGCCGCCTTCGGCCGTAGGCGCGGCGGCGGCCAGCGGAGCGGCGCCGGGGATGGGATGGCGGAGGATCTCCGCCTCGATCTGTTCGTTGATGTGGCGAAGGTGGAACTCCCGAGCCACGCGAATGGCGTTTTGAATGGCCTTGGCGTTGGAACGGCCGTGGGCGATGATCACCACGCCGCGGACGCCCAGCAGCGGCGCGCCGCCGTATTCACTGTAATCCAGCTGCCGTTTGAAGCGGGCATAGGCGCCGCGCGACAGGGCGTAGCCGAGCTTGCTGGCCAAGGTGCTTTGCAGCGAGGTCTTCAGCAGGGAGCGGACCGTTTCCACCAGGCCTTCGCTGATCTTCAACGCGACGTTGCCGACGAACCCGTCGCAGACGATGACGTCCACGTTGCCGTTGTAGACGTCCCGGCCCTCGACGTTGCCGATGAAATCCATCGGCAGCTGGCGCAGCAGGGCGAAGGTTTCGCGCGTCAGGTCGTTCCCCTTGATCTCCTCCTCGCCGATGGACAACAACCCCACGCGGGGGCGGGCGGAGGCGAGGATGACGCGATGGTAGATCTCGCCCATGATGGCGAACTGCTCCAGGTGCTCGGGGCGGCAATCCACGTTGGCGCCGACGTCCAGCATGACCGCCGCACCGCCGGCGGCGGTTGGCACGACGGCCGCCAGCGCCGGGCGCTGCACCACGGGCAGGCTGCCCAGCGCCATCTTGGCCGTGGCCATCACCGCGCCGGTGTTGCCGGCGCTGACCAGCCCGACGGCCTCCCCTTCGCGCACCAGGCGCGCGGCGACGTGAATGGAGGATTTGCGCTTGGTGCGGACGGCGCGCACCGCTTTTTCATCCATGCGGATGACTTCCGGCGCATCCACGATCTCGACCGCTCCCGGCGCGGCCCGGCGCGCCCCTCCGGCCGCCGCCAGCGCCGGGCGCAGCACGGCTTCCTGGCCGACCAGCAGCACGCGGATGCCGTATTCGCGGGCCGCGGCGACGGCGCCGGCCACCTCCGGTTGCGGCGCGCCGTCGCTGCCCATGGCGTCCAGGGCGATGGTAAGGGGTGTGGTCACGGGCGTGCAGCGGGTTACTTCTCAGCGACTTCCATCACCTCGCGATCCCGATAATAACCGCAGTGCGGGCAGGCCCGGTGCGGCAGTTTGCGCTCATGGCAGTTGGGGCATTCCGACAGCGACGGCGCGGACAGGGAATCGTGGGCGCGGCGGGTGCTGGTGCGGCGTTTGGAATGGCGGCGTTTGGGGTTGGGCATGGCAGTGGTTATTGGGCGGAACCGCCGGGCGGACAGCCACAAGGCCCGGCGTTGCGATTATGGCCGCAGCGAGGGCACAGGCCGGCGCAATCCTCCCGGCAGAGCACCCGCATGGGCAGCGTCAACAGAATTTGCTCCCGCAGCACGTCCTCGAACTCCAGGCCGGGCGGTTGGTAGAAGTCAATGTCGGTATCGCGATCGTGAA
Source organism: Acidobacteriota bacterium (assembly GCA_021827785.1). Lineage (GTDB taxonomy): Bacteria > Acidobacteriota > Terriglobia > Terriglobales > SCQP01 > JAKAUF01. Next base: position 6,369 of record JAKAUF010000336.1, read on the forward strand.
TCTCCATCGCGTGCTCCGGAGACCATTCTCCGGCGGGATGGTAGACCAAATGGGCATCACCGGCGTATTGGGAAGGCAGCGGTTGCAGGCAGCGGGCGCAGAGCAGGTTCTCCGCCGCGCTCCATTGCAGATGCACCCGCAATTCCTGTCCCGCCATGCGCGCTTCAGCGCGGGCGTGCACCGGGCCCGACGCGTCCAGGTCGGGATGGCGCACCTCCAGTTCCCCGGCGGCGAAGTCCCGCTCCAGCGTCACTGGCCCGAGGGCCAATTCTTCTAGCGCAATCAACATGGCGATTGGGAGGCAGGCGGACTCCCGCCAGACCCCGGGGGGCCGTGGTGGGCGCCATAGGACTCGAACCTATGACCTCTGCCGTGTGAAGACAGCGCTCTAACCAACTGAGCTAGGCGCCCCAGGGCCTAAATGGACCGTTCCTAGTTTAGCAAACAGCCGCGGGACGAAAGCGGGGAGCGCCGGCCGGCGCGGCGCAGCGGCCGGCCCCTCTGGCCGCCGCCTAGCTTTCCTGGCCGCGCACGCGCTTGGCGTCAATGCCGTGGCGTTTGATCTTTTGGTTCAGCGTCGACAGCGGAATCTGGAAGCGTTCGGCGGCATCCGTCTGCCGGCCATGGGTCTGTTCCAGCATGTCTAAAATAATCCGCTTTTCAAACTCATCCACAATGTCGAACAGGGTCGCGGGACTGCGGTCTCCGGCGCCGTGCGTCGCCGGCGCCCAGCCCGCCCAGGAGGGTGGCCGTCCAACCAGCGAATCCGGCAACAGCTCCGGCCCCACCGCCGGACCGGTGGACAGCACCACCGCGCGCTCGATGACGTTTTCCAGTTCCCGCACGTTGCCCGGCCAGTTGTAGTCGAGCAAAATGCGCAACGCCTCGGGCAGAAGCTTGCGGGGCGGCAGGCCGTTTTCCTGGGAATAT
>JAKAUF010000193.1 GCA_021827785.1 Acidobacteriota bacterium
GGCGGAGTCGTTCAGCATGTCCAGGTCGGCCGACTGGGCGTTGGTGTGCTCGTCATAGCGGCCCTTCAGGCCCCACAAATACGCCCAGTGGGCGGAGGAGGAAAAATCCGTGCCGAACAAGTCGAAGGCCGTGGGGATCCACTTGTTGAAATATTTCTGGATGTAGGCGAGCGGAATGCGGCCGCGCCGCACGATGCGGCGCAGGCCGTCGTTGCCCGTGCCCAGGTGGAAGGACTCCTCCTTCAGCATGGGCACCATGCTCTGCGCCAGCGGCGCGAAGCCGGAGTGGCTCAGCATTTGCAGCTGGAACTTGCCGTCACGGTCAATGAACTGGGTGTAGGTGTAGAAGTCCAGCCAATTTTCCACGTCTTCATTGAAGGAGCCGAGCAGGCGCTCGGAGTTGAAAGCGCGGCGCTCCAGCAGTTTCTGCGCCTCGATGCGCCCGGCATGGCCGAAGTGGCCGAGCAGCAGATGGCACATCTGGTAGCCGTGGCGCATCTCCTCGGTCATCACCCGGGCCAGCGCCTTGCGGTCGTACTCGGTCGGGGCGCCGGCGAACAGGTTGCGCTGCTGCTCGACGGAGGCGAATTCGGTGTCGCCTTGGTAGACGATCAGGTTCAGCAGGGCGTCCTGCGCGCGCTGGTCGGGGACTTGGCGGATGCGCTGCCAGCGGTTCTGGCCGCGGTAGGCGCCGAACTCGATCTCGTTGCTGTGCAGCGGCCCGTATTTGGCCTCGAATTGGTACTGCTTCAGTTCCGGATAGTCGAGGCCGATGTCCGACTGCCATACGCGGAAAAGATCCACCCAGTCGTCGAAGGTGGCGATTTTGTTGGCGCGTTTGACCAGCATGGCGAACTCCTTGGCGCGGTCAATTCTCCAAATTGACCCAGACGGTTTTGGTCTCCGTGTACAAATCCAATGCGGGGCGGCCCAGCTCGCGGCCGAAACCGCTCTGGCCGAAGCCGCCGAAGGGGGCGGCGGGATCGTACTGGTTGTAGGTGTTGATCCACACGGTGCCCGCCTTGAGGGCGCGGGCGGCGCGGTGGGCGAGCGCCAAATCCCGCGTCCAGACGCCGGCGGCGAGGCCGTAGCTGGTGGCGTTGGCGCGGGCGATGGCGTCGTCGAAATCGCTGAAGTCCATCGTGGCCAAGACCGGGCCGAAGATCTCCTCGCGGACGATGGCCATATCGGGCTGGGCTTGATCGAAGATCGTGGGGGAAAGGAAATAGCCGCGCTCGTGGCCGGGCACGCTGGCGCGCTCGCCGCCGATGGCCAATTGCGCGCCTTCCCGTCGGCCGGTGGCGATGTAGCCGAGCACGCGGTCCAACTGTTCCTGGCTGACCAGCGCGCCCAGTTTGGTCTTGGGGTGCATCGGGTCGCCGGGGGCGAGGCGGCGGGCGCGGTCCAGCAGCTTGGCCAGAAAGACGTCGTGAATGCGCCGGTCCACCAGCAGCCGGCTGCCGGCGGCGCAGACCTCGCCCTTGCCATAAAAAATGGCATTGTAGGCGCCGCGGGCGGCGGCGTCGAGATCGGCGTCGGGAAAGACGATGTTCGGCGATTTGCCGCCGAGCTCCAGGGAAACGCGCTTGTTGCTGCCGGCCGCCAGACGCATGACTTCATGCCCGACGGCGGTGGAACCGGTGAAGGCGATCTTGTCCACCAGGGGATGGGTGGCCAGCGCGGCGCCGGCGGTGGGGCCGTAGCCGGGCAGGACGCTCCACACGCCGGGCGGAAAGCCGGCCTCGGCGGCGAGTTCGCCCAGGCGCAGCGCGGTCAGCGGCGTTTGCTCCGCGGGCTTGTGCAGCACCACGCAGCCGCAGGCCAGCGCCGGCGCCAGCTTCCAGCTGGCGAGCAGGAGGGGAAAGTTCCACGGCGTGATGGCCGCGACCACGCCGACCGGTTCGCGCCGCGTGTAGGCGTGGAAGGGCCCGCTGACCGGCAGGACCGCGCCTTCGATCTTGTCCGCCCAACCGGCGTAGTAGTCGAACACCGCGGCGGTCAGGGGCAGGTCAATCTGCCGCGATTCGAAGATTGGCTTGCCGTTGTTGCGCGTCTCCAGCTCCGCCAGTTCGTCGGCATGGCGTTCGATCAGCTCCGCCAGGCGGCGCAGCAGGCGGCCGCGGTCGCGCGCGGAGAGTTTGGCCCAAGGGCCGGAGTCCAGGGCGTCGCGGGCGCGCTGGGCGGCGGCGTCCACGTCGGCGGCGTCGGCTTCGGCGACCTGGGCCAGCGGCTGCCCGGTGGCGGGGTTGTGCACGGCGAAGGTCCGGCCGGAGGCGGCGGGCGCGGGCTCGCCGGCCAGCCACAGCGGCCAGGCGCGGTCGGCGGGGTTGCGGGCGGCGGTGGTTTCGCTGGCCATGGGTGCGGGGGCGGCGCCGGCGCCGCTATTTGCCTTTGAACTCGGCTTGGCGCTTTTCGGCGTAGGCGGTCAAGCCTTCATGCGCATCCTCGCTGGTGAACAGCAACTGTTGCAGTTCCCGCTCCAGTCCCAGCGCTTCCGCCAAGGGCACCTCGGCGCCGGTTTGCACCGCGCGTTTGATGCGGCCGACGGCGCGGGAGGCTTTGTTGGGCGGGCAAAACTGGCGCGCGTAGTCCAGCACCTGCGGCAGAAAATCCTGGCGGTCAAAAATGTCCTGCACCAACCCCAGTTCCTGCGCCTCATCGAAGGAGAACGTGCGGCCGGTGACCATCAGCTCCAGGGCCCGGGCCTTGCCGAGGGCGCGCGCCAGGCGCTGCGTGCCGCCGGTGCCGGGCAGCACGCCGAGCGTGACCTCCGGCAGGCCGATCTTGCCGGCGTCGCGGCGGGCGATGCGCAGGTCGCAGGCCAGCGCGATCTCCAGGCCGCCGCCGACCGTGTGGCCGTTGAGCGCGGCGATCACCAGCTTGGGAGTCTGCTCCAGGCGCTGCAGGGTTTCGTTGGCATGCAGGCAGAAATAATATTTGAACTGCGGCGTGACCGTGGCCAGCATGCGGATGTTGGCGCCGGCGGAGAAGAACTTTTCTCCCGCGCCGGTCAGCACCACGACGTGAATGTCGTCATCGAAGCGGGCACGCAGAATGGCTTCGTCCAGGTCCCGCATCATTTCATAGGTGTAGGTATTGGCCGGCGGATCGGCCATGGTCAGGATGGCGATGCCGCCGTCGGTGCGGTACTCGACCAGTGCGTGGGCGGCGGTTTCGGGAGCGGTGACGGTAGCCATGCGGTCTCCTTAGGATTGGGCTGGGCGGCGGCGGCGCGCGGTGGGCGCGGCGCCGCGCAGAAAAATGGCGCAGATCTGCTCCGCCAGGGCCGTGGCCCCGGGGTCGCGCTTGGGCTGGTGCCAGGTGTAGATCCAATTGAGCATGCCGAACAGGCTCATCACCGCCACCCGCGGCGCCAGAGTTGGCGGCAGCGGCAGGGCGGTGACGATCTCCCGGGCCAGTTGGTAATAGTCATGTTTGAGGGCGGCAATGGCGCGCAGGTAGTCGCCGCTCAGCACCTCGTCCTCATGGGTCAGCACGGTCATCCACGGGCGGTGCGCCAGGAACGTCTCCAGGTGGCTGGCGACGAAGGCGCGCAGGCGGGCTTCGGGTGGCAGCTCCGGCGGCGTGGCGGCGCGGGCGGCGGAGATGACGGTCTGGAAAGCGTGGCGCTGCACCAGGAACAGCAGTTCTTGCTTGCTGTGGAAATAGTGATACAGCCCGGCCAGGCTGGCGCCACAGCGCCGGGAGAGATCCCGGATGCTGGTCGCCGCATAGCCGTGCTCGGCGAATAGCTCCGCCGCGGCGTGCAGAATTTCCCCCAAGCGGCGGTCAAAGGGAGTGGCGTCGGGTGGCGCGGGAGCGAACGCGGCGGCAGCGAAGGCGGCGGGCATCAGCGTGGATAGGCGGCCGGCGCCGCCGTCGGTGCGAACGTTCGTTCGGTTCGATTATAGGCGCAAGACCGGATCGGGTCCAGGGACGGGACGGCCGCCACGCCACGAAGGCGGCGTTGCTGCTCCCCGGCCTTCCGCGCCGCGACCGCCGCGTCCGCGGCCGGTGCGGATGCGGCGCGGGCTAGCGGCTCGGCGGCAGGTACTTGGCGAACCAAGCCAGCGTGCGGCGCAGGATGTCGCGCTGGTCGGAGGGCTTCCAGATGTAATGGCCCTCGTCTTTGTACACGACCAGTTGGGTCGGCACGCCCAGGGTCTTGAGCGCGTGCCAATATTCGAACGACTGTGGCGCGGGGCACTCGCCGTCCCGGTCGCCGACCAGCACCAGCGTCGGCGTGTGGTTGCGGGTGATGTAATTCATCGGCGAGCTTTTGGCGTAGACCGCGGGATCGGCATAGACCGAGGCGCCGAAATAGGGAATCATCCACTGGTCAATATCGTTTTCGCCGTAGTAGCTCAGCCAATCGGCGACCCCGGCGCCGGCGACGCCGGCGTGGAAGATGTGGGTGTGGGTCAGCGCCCACATCGTCATGTAGCCGCCATAGCTCCAGCCGGTGATGCCGACGCGCTTGGGGTCCACCGGCTCCGTGGCCAGCACCTTGCGCACGCCCGCCTCGATGTCGCGCAGATCGCCATAGCCGAAATCCTGGACGTTGGCGCGGGTGAAAGCTTCGCCTTGGCCAAAACTGCCGCGGGGGTTGGGATAGAGGACGAAATATCCCGCGGTGGACAGCAAGGAGGTGTTGAAGAACGGCCGCGGCCAAGCCGAGGTGTTGCCCGCCGCCGGACCACCATGCACGGACACCACCAGGCCGTAATGGCCGGAGGGCGAGAAGTCGCGGGGAAACAGCAGCCAGCCTTGCACCCGTTCCTTGCCGTCGCGCCAAATCAGGTTTTCCGCCTTGCCCCAAGCCGGGTGCAGCTCACGATTGACGTGGGTCAGCTGCCGCCAATGCCCGATGGGCCCAGCCCACACTTCAGGCGGCCGAGAGAAAGATTGCACGATGGTGGCGGTGACGGCGCCGTCATGCGAAGCGGCGAAGGCGAAACCCCATCCGCCGCCGTGGATGGATTCGGCGCCCTCCCAGAGGCGGATGGAATGGCCGGTGGCTGGGTCGAGCCGGTAGATGGCGGCTTGGCCATCGAGCTCGGCGGCGAACAGAATATGGTTTCCGGACCAAGTGAACCAGGTGGGCGTGCAACGAATGCCGGAGGTGATGTCCCGGGCCGGGCCCCCGCCGGCCGGCGCCAAGTAGATGTCGCCACCGGTCGAGCCTTCATCGCTCATCAAGCCGCCGATGAACGCGATTTGGCGGCCATGGGGGGAGTAGCGCGGAATGGCGATCTGCATGGTGGGGCGGAGCAGCACGTGCACCGCGCCCGTGGCGCGATCCACCGCATACAGCCGCGCCACCCACCAGTTGTTGTCCCCGGAGCCAGGATGGGCGATGGCGGCAAAGCCGCGGCCGTTCGGCGCCCAGTCGAATTGGTAAATGTAGAGATGGGGCGGCGTGATCAGACGCACCGACCCGCCCTTGGCGCTCACGGTCGCCAGGCGCTGCTCGAACGGATGGCTGGCGATGACGCCGGAGGGCGGGGTCATCGGCGCCAATGGCCCTGGTTTGCGCGGCGCATTGGGAATGAACAGGAAGCCGAGGGTGCGGCCGGAGGGCGACCAGGCGGGGCTGGCGAGGTCGCCGTGGACGTGGGTGACGCGCACCAGGTCGTTGCCGTTGGCGGCGACGCGGTAAATCTGCGTTTGTCCGCTGGGATCCTTGGACAGAAAGGCCAAGACCTGGCTGTCGGGCGACCAAACCGGCTGGGTGGCGTCCAGCACGCCGTTTACGCGGCGCGCGGAGCCGAGCCGCCGTCCATCGGGGCCTAGGGCTTGCAAGTACAGCTCGGCGCTGCGGCCGCCGACCCACGCGAGTTCGTGGCCGTTGGGGGAGACGGCGACGCCGTAGAATTCCCGCGTGCGCGCCAGGGCGCGAATGCCGGCATCCACCGCCGGAGGCAGCGCCGGACCCTGGGAGGCGGCAAAGCTGGCGGAACAGACCAAGGCGAGAAACGCCATGGCCCAGGCGGGCAGGGAAGCGCGTCGCATATCCAAAGGTGCTGGGTTGAGTGTACCCTGATGCCGCGCGGGGCCGGCGCCCGCGCCCCGGGGGCCGCGCCATCGCGGCACGGGCTTAATGCGCCAAGCTGTTTTGCAAAACCTGAATGATGCGGTCGCGGCGAATGATGCCGCGCAGGCGGTCATCCTCGCCCAGCACGGGCAATTGGCTGACGTTATTCATCGCCATCTTTTGCAAGGCGTCCATCAGCCCTTCTTGCCAACTGACGGTGACCAATCGTGGCCGCGGCACCATCAAGTCCTTTACCCGCAACTGGCTCCAGCGCATGCGGTCGGAGTCGCGCAACTCGGCGGGCGTGATCACGCCGATGAGGCGGTCCTGATCGTCCACCACCATGCTGGGGCGGAAGTTGTGTTCCTCGGAGACGGCGCTGAAATAGTCCTCAATGCTCTCCTCCGGCGGTACCGTCTGGTAGAACGGCGAGGACAGATCGCCCACCGCGTAACGGTCCAGCGCCGCCTTGGCTTCGGTCTGCCGCCAACTGGCGTCGGCGGCGCGCAGCAGGAACCAACCGATGAAGGCCAGCCACAGGCCGCTGATGTCGGCGCGTAGGACAAAAATTTCCATCACGCCGTACACCATGAAGAGGACGGCGACGATTTTGCCGATCTGCGTGGCCCATTTGGTGGCGCTGAGGAAATTGCCGTTCGCGCCCCAAATGATGGACCGCAGGACCCGCCCGCCATCGAGAGGAAAGCCCGGGATCAGATTGAAGCCGGCCAGAAAAATATTGATCCAGCCTAGCCAGTACAACACCGCCGTGACCGGAGCGTGAGCGCTGCCCAGGCGGGCGAGTCCGATGCAGATGGCGCCGATGACCACGCTGGCCAGCGGACCGACGATGGCGATCAGGAACTCGGAGCCGGCCTTTTCCGGTTCCTTGGTCAGCTCGCTGACGCCGCCGAAGATAAACAGCCGGATGGTATGGACCGGCAAGCCATGCGCCCGCGCCATGAAGCTGTGCGCCAATTCATGGATGACCACGCAGGCAAAGAACAGCGCCGCGGTGATGGCAGCCGCCGCCCAGATGGTCGGCTGGCCCCAGGTGGCATTGGTGGCCTGGAAGTATTGGCCCAGCGTCAGGGCGATCAGGCCCAGGATGATGAACCAACTCCAGTCGTATTCGACATCAATGCCCTGGATTCGGATCAGGCGGTGATTGCGAGCGGTAGGCACGGAGAGAGCGGGGGAGGTGAGGTATTTCCCTAGATTAT
>JAKAUF010000032.1 GCA_021827785.1 Acidobacteriota bacterium
TGCGATCCCACCACCGCCTCCACGGATCATTCCCGGGAATATGCGCCGCTGCTGGCCTACGCCCCCGGCGCCGCCGGCGAGGATTTGGGCACGCGCGCCTCGCTGGCGGATATCGGCAAAACCGTAGCGGAGGTCTTTGGCGTGCCGCTGGATCAGGGGAAGTCATTTCTGCCGCGTATTCGGGCCGCCGGCGCGGCAAAAGTAGGGTAGCCGTCGCAGCTGCCCAGCGAAGCTGCCGTCCTCGGCTGCCAAAAGGCGGACAGGCGAGGACGCCCATCCCACTATCTCCGCGCCGAGCGCACCAGTAGGGTAGCCGTCCCGGCTGCCCAGCGAAGCTGCCCTCCTCGGCTGTCCAGCGAAGCCGCCGTCCTCGGCTGCCAAACGGCGGACAGGCGGGGACGCCCATCCCACTATCTCCGCGCCGAGCGCACCAGTAGGGTAGCCGTCCCCGGCTGCCCGGCGAAGCTGCCGTCCTCGGCTGCCCGGCGCAGCTGCCGTCCCAGCTGTCAATCGCGATGCCTGGCCATAGGAACGGTGGCGGGCGGCGGCGGGGGAATGATACTGTCGGCGTAACTGCCTCGTTCGCGGCGCATATGCCCAGTCGCCTCACTCCACGGTCCTTGCCGGTCGTGATCCTTTTGGCTGCCGCCTTGCTGGCGAGTTGCGGCGGCAACCGCGGCCTGAACGGCAATGGCCCCCCCGCCGGCGGCGGTGGGCAAGCCGGCGCGGTCACGCTCACCCTCAGCGATCCCGCAACCTGCGGCGGCGGCGCACCGTACACCGCGGTCTATCTCACCATTACCGACATCGAGGCCAGCCCCAACGCCAACGCCGCACCCGGCGACGCCAGCTTCGTGGACCTGACGCCCAATCTCAAATCGGCCCCGATGCAGATCAATCTGGTGGGCGGTTCCAGCCAATGCACGCTTGCCACGCTGGCCAACGCGGTGCAGGCAACGGCGCAAAAATACGCGCAGATTCGGGTCTTTCTGGCGCCCGACTCGGCCGCTGGTTCGATATCGGCGAACAACTGCGGCAGCTATGCCAATTGCGCAACCGCCACCGCCCCCGGGAGCACCACCTTGGCGCTCGTGCCCATCGCCGTCGGCACGGCGGCGACCAATGGCATCGCCATCACCGGCGCGGCGCTGGACGGCGGCTTCACCGTCAGCAGCGGCGCCACTACCACGGTGAACGTGAACTTCGATATCTGCGCCGATCTGGCGCCGACCTCCGGAACCGAGCTCACGCTCAATCCCGCGCCCAGCGCCGGCGCGATCAACGCGCAGGCTGACACCATCAGCGGAACCTTCCAGGACGGAACCACGCACGCGCCGGTGACCGGGCCGGTGCTGGTGGCGCTGGAACAAAATCAAAGCGGCACCGACCGCGTGCTGATGCAGACCTTCGCCGCCGGCAGCGGTTCGTTTCAGTTTTGTCCCGTGCCCGCGGGCAATTATGAAGTGGTGGCGGGCGCGGTGAGCAGCAGCGGCGGGCAATATTCGCCCACCGCGGTGTTGCAGGTGCCGAACGGCGCCAGCATGTCCAGTCCCCCTTTGCCGCTCTACGCCGGCAATGGAACGAATGGCGAGCCGGCGACCATCTCCGCCACCGTCACCAGCAGCGGCAGCGGCAATACGCCCGTGCCGGTGGCGGCCAGCCTAACGCTGCAAGAAAAAGTGACGCCCAGCGCCGGTGCGACCTACTCGCTGGCGATCCCGCTGCCGGCGAAAAGCGCGGCGGTGTTCCCGTTGGCCACCGCCACTGGTTCCACCTGCGCGGCCGGAACCGCCTGTGTTGGCCCGCTCACGCTGCAAGCCCCGGCTCTGTTCGTCAGCTTCGGGCAATACGCCGCCGGCGCCATGCTGATCCAAAACAACACCAACGTTTCGGCGGCCTATCTGCTGGACGCTCAAGCCTCCGTGCTGGGCGGCGCCGGCCAGCCGGACTGCACCCCCGCGGAAGTGACGCAAACGCCCGGCCAGATTTCTCCCAACGCCAACCTCACCGCCCCGCCGCTGGCCTTTACGGGCTGCCAATAACCGCCCACGCGCCGCGGGACGGGCGACCCATCGCTTGGCGCGGGCCAGCGACTGCCGAGCTACGAGCGCTGGTAGTAGCGAATCCGGCTGTTTATGCTAGGCCGTTCGCATGGCAAACGGCTCCCCCAGGCTCCGACGGCTGGCCCTGCCCTTGCTGCTGGCCGCCGCGCTCGCCCTCGCCGCGCTGGCCCAAACTCCGGATACCGCCGCCATCCGCGGCGTCGTCACTGACCCCAGCGGCGCGGCGGTCCCAGCGGCGGTGGTCGCCGCCGTCAACAGCCAGACGGGTGCGCGCTACACCGCGATTACCGGCGCGCATGGGCAGTTTCAACTGGCGGACTTGCCCGTGGCCGGACGGTATTCCCTGCGCGCCTCGCATCCCGGTTTCGCCCCCGCCGGCGTTCACCAGTTACGCCTCACCGCCGGGCAAACGGCCCGCGTCACGCTCACGCTGTCGCTGGCCGGAACATCATCCGAGGTCACCGTCACCGGGGCGGTGGGGGTGGTCAACGCCCGCGAACCGCAACTGGGCATCACGCTGGGCCGCCGGCAGTTGGCCGCGACGCCGCTGCCCAATCGCCGCCTGACCAGCGTGGCGCTGCTGAACTCCGCCAACCGCCAGGCGCTGAACCAAGGCGATGAGTTCCAGAACCAAACCATGTTCACCACCAACGGCGCGGGCCGGCGGCAGACCAGCTTCGAGGTGGACGGCAGCACCGGCAATGACAGCTGGGGCCGGCAAAGCATCTTCACTAATGTCCCGCTCGACGCCATCCAGCAACTGACCGTACTGACCAACGCCTTCTCCGCGCAGTACGGCGGCACGATGGGCGCGGCGGTGAACGTGGTCACGCGCAGCGGCGGCGACCATTGGCACGGTTCGCTGCTGGAAACTTGGCGGCCCGGCGCCACGGAGGGCGCCCTCCCGGGGCTGACCAAGCTGTTCAATGGCCGAAGCGCCGCCACCGACGTGCTCTACCAAACCGCCTGGAGCCTCTCGGGACCGCTGACGCGGAGCACGCAATTCTATTTGGCGGGCGAACTCAGCTACCAAGACCGCGGCTCGCTGATCACCTCGCCGGCGGCGCCCGGGGTCTTCACCGGGCAGTACCGCGACGGCATGGAGTATTTCCGCCTCGACCACCAGTTCAGTGACACGCACCGCGCCTTCCTCCGCCTGGATGCCGACCGCTTTTACGACACCAACCCCAACAACGCCGTCGGCGGCTTCGCATTGCCCAGCTCCGACCGCATTTACCAGCGCCGCACCTACACGGTGCAGGGCGGCGACGACCTGTCCCTGGGCGCGGATTTCGTCAACGCCCTGCGGCTGCAGTTCCAGCTGGCCTCGCCGATCACCAGCTTCACGCCGGCGGCGTACAGCACGCAGTACGTGGTGCCGAACGTGCTGACCGCGGGCGCCTCGCAGTCCGCCTACCTGCTGAACCATCAATATGAGGTCACCGACACGCTGAGCGTGGTCCACGGCCCGCACGAAATCAATTTCGGCGCCGACGCCATCCTCTCCGCCGCCGGCGGCGACAGCCTGGAAAGCGGCGGGCCGATCACCGCGGGCCAGGTCACGTTCAACCCCTGCCCAGCAGGGCTGACGCTGGCCTACTGCGCCTCGCCCGCCTATCTCACCCTGGCCAACGTGCAGAGCTACACGCAGGGCTTCGGCAACGCCAACTATACCGTGAACAGCACGCTGTGGGCGCTGTTCGCGCAGGATCACTACCAGCTGGGACGCAACCTAACGCTGGATTATGGCCTGCGCTATGAGCAGCAGACCTTCAGCGATTCCCGCGGCGATTTCGCGCCGCGGCTGGGCTTCGCCTACGATTTTCACGGTACGGTCCTGCGCGGCGGCTACGGATTGTTCTATGGCCAACTGCCGGACAACTTGGCCGGCAACTACGCCATTGATGGGCCGCAAGGAACGTTCAACTACACCGCCTTCCCCGGGGGCATCGGCTTTCCCACCAGCCTTTCGGCGCTGCCGTTGCCCGCCTTTCCCGCCGGTGCGGTGCTGCCGCCGCGCAGCATCTACGTCCGCCCCGGCGACAGCGCCTACCTCGATCAGTTCTTCCCTGCTTCCGTGCTGCCTTTGTACCCGACGGCGTTGGTCAACCCCTACGCCGAGCAATGGACGCTAGGCATCCAGCGCGCCGTCGCTCCCGGCTGGATGCTCAGCCTGGATTACGTCGGTTCGCATTCCGTGCACGTCAACCGCCGGCTGGACATCAACCCCCCGGCGTCCTTCGTCCGCACCGCCCCGGGCCAGGTCCTCTCGCCCGGCGCGGCTAACTGCACCCGGCCGTATTGGGTGTGGTGGTACCGGCAGCGCGGGCTGGCCTGCCTGGCGTCGCCGCCCGCCGGCTATCCCCAGCCGCCGTACAGCATCATCAGCACCAGCATCAACGACGGGTACGGCTTCTACGACGGGTTGGAGGCCAACCTGGAGCACCGTTTCGCCGGCGGCTTCTCGCTGCTGGCCAGCTACACCTGGTCGCACACGTTGGACAACGTGGATCCGGACGTCAAATCGCCCGACCAGATGCCCAACCTGAATACCCAGACCGGCGCCGCCGAATACGGCAACGCCGGCTTCGACCAGCCGCAGCGGCTGGTGGTCAGCGGCACATGGACCGGGCCGTGGGCGCTGCAAGCCGGCGGGGTGGAGACGCTGGCTTCCGGGCTGCCGTATAACATCGTCACCGGCGCCAACAACAGCGGCGACGGCCAGACCGCCGACCGGCCGGTGATCCACGGCGCGGTCATCGGCCGCAACACCGCGCGCGGCACGCCCTTCTACCAAACCGACCTGTTCGTGCAGCGGGCGATGATGCTTGCCGAACGCCTGCGCCTCAATCTCCGCCTGGAGTCGTTCAATTTGTTCAACCACGCCAACGTGGTCGGCTTCAACGGCGTCTGGGGCAACGGCGCCACGCCGGCGCCGGGCTTTGGGCAGCCACTCAGCGGCATCACCAACGTGCTGCCCCCACGTGAGATCCAGTTCCTCGCCCGGTTGTCGTTTTAGCGGGCGTGTCGCAGTCTCTCATTCCTAGCGTTCTTTAATGAAAACCGGAGCGCCAAGCCTTTTGTTTTCTGTAAAAGAGAACCAGGGTAGTAACGAAAATCGTGAGAGTCTCCGGCGCTGGTTTTGGCCGCTCGCGACGGGCTAAGCTGAGGCGATGACGGCGGTGCGGTTCACGGTGCGCGGCGCGGTGCAAGGCGTCGGCTATCGCGCCTTCGCGCAGCGGGAGGCGGCCGCGCTGGGGTTGCGCGGCTGGGTGCGCAACCGCTGGGACGGGGCGGTGGAAGGGGTGGCGATCGGGGGCGAGGAAAAGCTCGCCGCCTTCCGCCGCGCCTTGGAACGCGGTCCCGCCGCCGCCCGCGTTGAACGGGTGGAGATGGCGCCGGCGGCGATGGACCGCGAGGAGCTAGCCGCCATCTCCGGCTTTCGCATTGCACTCAACGGCTAGGCGCGCCTAATTGCGAGCAATCACCGCGCGCCGAAAACCAGCGGGAGGACAGCCGTCTCGGCCGTCCATGCGCAGCGACAGCAGGATAGCCGTTCCGGCTGTCAGGCCCGGCACGCCGGCGCAGCGAGAGCACCACCGCCGTACTGGCCCCCACTCCCAGCACATTGTGTCCGCTCAAAAAGAGGTTTGCAAAATATCCACCACGCGGTAGTCGGCATCCAGCACCGGTATTGCGCGCCATTTATCGAACGTCAGGCAAGGATGGGAAATATCGCATCCAATCAAATCGCCGACGCGCAGGTCATCCCCCGGGGCGCACCGCAGGTACGCATGCTGGTCCATCATCCTCGTGATCGCCCAATGCCCGGGCGCGGCCGACGGCCGCTCCTGCCCCGGCCGGAATCGCAGCGCCGGCGTGGGGAATCCCGCATCAAACGCCGCGTCCCGCTTGCCCAGCGTCAGAATCGCCTTCTCCGCCTCCGGCACCGACTGCACATACGCCCACACCTGCATCGCCGGCTGCAAACCCGATTGCATCCGCCGCGCCACCGGATTGTTCGCCAGGATCCTGTTTTGCGCCTCGCGGTACGCCCCGGCATCATGCGTCAAATAGCAGCCTGGCCGCAGGACGATCTCCACCGCGTCGCCTAGCCCCGCCTGTGAGAACTCCTCGGCCACCACGTCATACCACGCGGAACCCGCCCCGGACAGCACCGCGGGCCGCCGCCCAAAATGCCCCTCCGCCGCCAGCCGGCGCGTCACCGCGACCGCCCGCCGCAAAAATTGCCGGATGGCGGCCTCATCCTCCAGCACGCCTTCATACAATTCCACGCCGCGCAGCGCGATCGCGCCCTCCCATTGCGTCAGCGCCGCCAGCACCGCCCGCAGCTGCTCCTCGTCGCGCACGCCGGTGCGGCCGCCCATCACGCCCAGTTCCAACAGCACCGGCAACCGCTGCCCCCGGCCGGCGAAGAACGCCCCCAATTGGTCCATCTGCGCGGCGGAATCCAGCAGGCAGAAATACTCGAAATTCGCATCCTCCAGCAGCCGCGACACGAGCGCCATATTTGCCCGGCCCACCAACTGGTTCGCCATCAGCACGCGCCGCACGCCGTGCGCATAGGCCACCCGCGTCTGCTGCGGCGTGGCCAGCGTAATGCCCCAGGCGCCATGCTCCAGTTGCATGGCGAACAGCGCCGGCGCCATCGTCGTCTTGCCATGCGGCGCCAGCTTGAGGCCATAGGCGGCGATGAACTCCTGCATCCACCGCAGGTTGTGCCGCAACCGGTCTTGGTACAGCACGGCCGTGGGCAGGCTCAGGTCTTCCCGCAGCAAGCTCCACCCGCGCCGCGCGATTTCCGCCGGGCTCGACGCCTCCTCGAGATAGCCGATGCCCTTGTGCAGCGGGGATATGGCCGCGGACGGAGTCAGTTTCATGGAAGGTTCGCGGGGGAATGGATGCGCCTGCATGGGCGGAATGCGGCCGGCCGCCTCGCAGCCGGCGCAAATGCGTCTCTCCAGGGTGATACTCGATCCAGGTCCCAAATGCCGGCGCTCTCCCAATGCGACACCCTGATCCGTCAGGCTCAGGTCATCAACGGCGCCAGCCTGCAAACGACCATAGCAGATGTCGCCATTCGCGGCGAACGCATCGTCGCCGTGGGCCCGGCGCTGGCCATGCAGGCCCGCACCACCATTGCGGCGGACGGCC
>JAKAUF010000419.1 GCA_021827785.1 Acidobacteriota bacterium
GCCCAGCCGACGCGTAAGCGGGACGCGCGGCGAACCCGGGGTCCCCAACGCGCAGCGGCGCGCGTTGGGGTGGGCAGCCGCGCTGGGGCCCGCGCCAAGCAATTGTGCGGCGGCCTTTAGCCCACAGACGTTCACGCGCCGGATGCGCGAGCGGAGAATCCGCGCCGGTCATTAGGATCCGGCGGGGGCGGAGGGGGCACGTTCGGCGACATGGCAGCTGAGGACGGCTTCGGCGGCGAGGCGGTCGCCGACGAAGGCTTGGCCCTGCATCTTGCCGTGCGAACTGCGCCAGGCGAGGACTTCCACCTCGATGCGCAGCTGATCGCCGGGAACCACCGGGCGGCGAAAGCGGCCCTGATCCACGCCGGTGAAAAAGATCAGCTTGGATTCCGGCGCCGCCGCTTCCAACATGATCAGCAGGGCGCCGGCTTGGGCCATCGCCTCCAGCACCATCACGCCGGGCATGATCGGCTGGCCCGGAAAATGGCCTTGAAAGAATGGCTCATTGACGCTGACGTTCTTGATGGCGGTGATATGGCGGCGGGGCTCAACGGCGGTGATGCGGTCCAGCAATAGAAACGGATAGCGGTGCGGCAGCAGCCGCTGGATGGCGAGAATGTCGAGCGGCGCGGCGAACGGCGCGGAAGGCGATGCGGGATCAGTCACGAGGATAAATTATATGAGATTGGCCCGCGCGGCTGCGGGGCCGGGATGGCGGGCATGGAGGACGAATGAACGGCGGATGGCGGGCGGCGGCAGCGGCACGGGAACCCGAGGCGATGGCGTGGTGGCGGCGATGGGTGGAACGGGAATCGCCCAGCGGCGACAAAGCAGCGATTGACGCCTGCGGGCGGGAGGTGGCGGCGGCGTTTGGACCGCTCGGCTGGCGGGCGGAGTTCGTGGCCGGCGCCGCAGGCGACCATCTAATTTTGCGGCCCCCGGCGGAAGTCGCCGGCGGTGGCGGCACGTTGCTGCTCGGCCATTTGGATACCGTGTACCCGCTCGGCACGCTGGCGCGGATGCCCTGGCGGGAGGAGGGGGATCGCGTTCATGGGCCGGGGGTGATGGACATGAAGGGAGGCATTGCCGTGGCCTGGCTGGCGCTGCGCTCGCTGATCGCGGCGGGCGGCGCGCTGCCCGCCGCGACGCTGCTGCTGGTCAGCGACGAGGAAACCGGCAGCGGCGGGTCGCGGGCACTTACGGAACGGCTGGCGCGGCAGGCGCGGGCGGTGCTGGTGCTGGAACCCGCGGCGGGGGAGAACGGGAAGCTGAAAACCGCCCGCAAGGGCATCGCCAATTTCACTCTGCGCGCCGAGGGGCGGGCGGCGCATGCGGGGGTGGATTATTTCGCCGGGGCCAACGCCATCGTGGAACTGGCGCGGCAGGCGGTGGAGCTGGCAAGCTGGAGCGATGAACGCCAGGGGATCACCGTGAACTGCGGCGTCATCCACGGCGGAACGCGCAGCAACGTGGTGCCCGCGGAGGCGGAACTGGAGGTGGATGCGCGCGCCTGGACGGCGGCGGATTTGGCCGCCGTCGAGACGCGCCTACAGCGCCTGCGGGCGGTGGATGCGGGCGTACGGCTGGCCGTTACGGGCGGGGTCAACCGGCCGCCCATGGAACGCAGTCCCGCGGCTATGGAGCTGTTTGCCCGGGCGCGGGCGGCGGCGCAGGCGGCGGGTTTGGAGATCGAGGAATGCGCCACGGGCGGCGGCTCGGACGGGAATTTCACCGCCGCGCTCGGCGTCCCCACATTGGACGGAATGGGAGTGGTGGGGGGCGGGGCGCACTCGCCAGGGGAATGGGCGGCGCGGCGCAGCTTGGTCGAGCGCGCCGCGGTGCTGGCGGGCATGCTGGCGGGCATTCCGGCGGGCCCGCTAACAGTGGCGTAAACGCGGCCGGCGCGGGCAGGCCTGCCCATGCCGGCAGAATGCCGGCGGCTCCATCTTGCGCTCGCCGTGGCGGCCAAATCCGGAAGCGGCCCGCGCCGGGAGCGGCCCGCCGCCAGCAATTAGGGAATGACCAAGGTGACGGAGCCGAGGGCCCCGTTGACATCGTCCCGGACCACCACCCGCGCCAGCGCGGGGCCATGCACCGGCAGCACGAAGCGGCCGCGGTAATGCAGCGGCGTATCCTGGAGCGCGATCTCCCGGAACCGGCTGAGATGGCTGCGGAAATCATCGGTCGGCAGCCGGCTGGTTTTGCCGGTTTTGGCCGCGGTGGTCATCACCACGACGCTGAAGTCGTACAGGTAGCCGCCATGGGGCGTGCGATGGAGCAGCCGCGCTAACGGAATCAGCAGCGTAAACGGCAGCTCCTCGATGCGGCGATGCGGATCGGCGCCGCGCCAATAGGGCCGCATGGGGCCGCTGCGCTGGCCGGGAATCAAGGCGAGCGGCAAGCCGCGGAAATCCATCGGCGCGGTGGCCCATTGTCGGACGCTCAGGTCGGCGGCCAGGAGGTTGGCGCCTTGCAGGTCCTTCGCGCGCTGGCGGTAGCCGTGGCGGTAGCGAATCGTGAGGCCGGGGCGCAGCACGCGGATTTGAATCCGATGGTATTGGGCCCGCGTTTTATAGGGAAAATGCGGGGCAAAGTACAGCGTGTATTGGTCGCCGAAACGGTCCAGCGCCATTCGCGCCAGATGGCCGATGTCGTTGCGCTGCGCCATGGCGCTGCCGCCAGTGTTTTCCGCCACTTCTTCGGCGGCGGCCAGGGACGTCTGGCTGGCGCGGAGGGCGGCGGCGTCCAAGGGGCTGTTTTGCGGGCCGCCGGACGGGAAGCCGGCGCCCAGGCCAAACGTCGCCAGCCCGCTGGGGTTGATGATGTATAAGGAGGCATCGGCGGCGTTGAACAGCGCCTCCGCATAGGCGAGGAAATAACTGATGCGGCGCGGCGGGCCGCTCACGGCGTCGCTGGGGTCGGTGGAGAACCACAGGACTTCTTTGTGGCCTGGCACGCCCGCTAGCACCTGGCTCAGCAGGCGCAGGGTGTTGATCCGCTGGTAAAAATCCGCCCGCCGCGCCGGGCCTATCATCCTCGCCTGGGCCTGCCGAAAACTCCGCAGCGTTGCCGCCAACGCCTGGTTCAGCGGGCCGCCGCCTTGGGGGACCGGCAAAACCTGCGCGCCGGGAACCGAAACGGTGTTGCCCACGGCCTCGGATACGCCGCCGACGCTGGTTGCCAAGGTTTCAGGCGTGGACAGCATGCGCTGCAATACCGCCGCGATCCGGTCGCCGCTGGCGCTAAAGGGCTGCACCATCTGCACGCCGGTGCCCAGGCGAAAAATGCCGACGTCCACGCCCACGGGCAGTTTGGCCAGCGATTGCGTCAATTGGCGCCGCAAGCGCGGCAGGACCGTGGCGGGGATGCCCAGGGCGTCGAACAAGAGCACCACATGGTTGCGCATCGTTGAGCGGGGCCGGTTGTTAATGCCATGGCGCGGCAGATTGGACGGCCAGCGGTTCCGTAACGCGACCATGGCTGGCAGGCCGCGTCCAGGCCCGTCCATGGCCACTATGGGCCTCCGGTGGCCGTCCACGCGCAGTTGGAAATCCTTCCGCCGCAGGCCGGGTACGCTCTGCCCATGGCGGTTGAGGACCGTGACCGGAACGGCGACGAGCCGCGAGGTGACACGGAACTGAACCGGCGCCGGTGACTGCGCTGCGAGCGGGACGCGCGAAGCAGCCGCGGCAAGCAAGCCCGGCGCAGCCGCGTTAGGGGCGCCCGGCGCAGCCGCGCTGGGGCCCGCGCCCATCAATAGGCTGAGCGCCAGGCAGGCGCAGGCATGGCGGCGCATAACTCGGCTCTATTCTGCACCCAAAATGTCACAACGGCACGGCAAATGCCGGAGGCGGGGTTAATGCAGATAGAGCGCGGCTAAATGGCCGACGCCGAATGTGACGACGGCTTCCAACACGCCGATCAGGGTCATTTCCGCCCCCGCCCAGAACCAGGGACGGTTGGTGAACAGGGTTTTGGCGGCGCCGACGCCGAAATGCGCCGCCAAACTGATAATGAAGGCGACCACGACCGCGGTCAGTCCGCCGAGAAAGAAAAAGGGGATCACCGGAATCACGGCGCCGAGGGCGGTCGAGAGTCCCGCTGACCAGGCGGCGGGGCCGGGACGGCGGGTCGGCGGCGTGGCCAGGCCCAACTCTTCGGAGGCCATGCTTTGCAGGAACTGTTTGGGGTCCTGCTCCAAGCGGGCGACCAAGGTGGTGGCTTCGGCTTCGCTGAATCCCTTGAGCTGATAAAAAAGCTGGAGTTCCTCGCGTTCCTCGGCGGGCGATTCGGCGATTTCGCGGGCTTCGCGGTGGATCTCCGCGTCGTACAGCTCGCGGTCGCTCTTGGCGGCCAAATAGGCGCCGGCGCCCATGGACAGGGCGCTGGCGATCATGCCGGCGATGCCGCTGACGAGCACATAGCGGCTGGTTTGGGTATAGCCGGCGACGCCGGCGACAATGCCGAAGACCGCGCCCAGTCCGTCGTTGGCGCCATAAATGGCGTCGCTGAGCCAGGTGTGTTCGTGGCGGTGCCAATGCTCACGCCCCATGGCGAACGACAGGGCATGGGCCGGCCCCTCGGTTTGGGCTAGGGTGCGCAGCTTGCGGGCATGGGAGCGCTCCTCGGCCTCGATTTCGCCCAGGATATCGCCGGCCTCGGGCCCGAAGCGCTGCTCCATCTGGCGGTAGCGCTCGGCGGTGGAGACCTCCCCGGTTTCGCGGCGGCGGATAGCGGCGGTGTTGCCCATCCAGCCCAGCAGGCGCAGGCGCCAGCGGCTGGACGCGCCCATTTGCGGCGGCTGGGCCCCGGGCCCGGCGAATTGGCGCAGCTTTTCCGCCCAGCGGGCGGCATGGCGGTCCTCGCTCGCGGCCAGACGCTCCAGCAGTTCGCGGCGGTGGGGGTCGGTTTCCTGCCCCGCCATTTGGCGGTAGAGGGCGGCGTCCTCCTGCTCGGCGAGATAATTCTGCTCAATCAAGCGGAGCAGGTCGCGACGGGAACGGGGGTCCAGCCGATCGCCGGCGGGAGGCGCGGATGCCGCGGAAGCGTTTTCCGGCTTTTGCGGTGGCGGCATTGGAGCCAGGATAACAGGGCGGAGGAAGCGCCGTGGTGCTGGGTGCAAGCTGGGGCAGGCCAAAGCCTGCCCGCACACAGGCTGAAGCCTGTTCCACCAGGCGCCAGCTGCCGGCGCCCGCACGCGTCGGCGCCGGTCTCCGGGAATCGTTTCGTGGAACCGGCTTTAGCCGGTGTGGCCGCGGGCTTGCGCCCGCGGCGCCCGCCAAGCGCCAAGCCCATCCTCCCGCAGCGCCATGCCCATTGGGCTGCCCGAACGCGGCGAACCCTAGACGCCAATGGTCACCCGAACGGGCGGGATGGGGCCGCGCGGGGGTGGTGCATGGCGGCGCTGCCTGGCCGCAAGGACAGGTCGCCGGGGGACTGGGGATCTGCTAACTTACAGAAAAGCGGGCGGTGGGCAAAGATTGCCCTGTCCCGAGCCCCGGCGCGGCCGGTTTGGCGGCTGGGTTGCACGTAGGAAAGACGTCACCCGGCGGCACGGGATGGGAACTGGGGCCGGCGCGGGGAACTGGACAGTCTTTCAAGGAGATTCTGGCAATGAAGTTGAACCGCAAAACGCGCACTCAAGGCTTCTCGCTGATTGAGCTGCTGATCGTGGTGACGATCATCCTAATCCTCGCCGCCATCGCGATCCCCAAGCTCTTGACCGTGAAGCAAACCGCCAACGCCACGGCCGCCGTGGCCAACACCAAGTCGCTGTTGCAGGCTTTGACGGCGTACCAATCGCAGTACAACGAATACCCGGCTGCGCTCACCGATCTGGGCGGCGCGGCTGGCACGGCGCCGACCGCAACCGGGGCCGAGCTCGTGGATAACACCCTGGCTGACGCCGGAACGACGCCCTTCCAGGGTTACAGTTTTGCTTACACCCCAGTTGCGGGCACCGGTGGGCTGAACGACAGCTTCACCATGACCATCAGCCCCAGCAGCACGGCCTCCGGCAACCGCTACTTCTTCACCGACGACAGCGACGTGATCCGCTGGAACGACGGTGCGGCGGCGACGGTCAGCAGCCCGCCGATCGGCACGAACGCGACCTAGTCGCTGGCTGCAATCTGCTCCTTCATCCCGCGGCGCCCCGCTTATGGCTGGGCGCCGCGGCTTTTTGTTAGGGCAGTGGGGCAGACAATCCTGCACGCCATGTCCTCCCGCAGTGGGGCAGACAATCTTGTCTGCCGTGTCTGCCACACCTTCTGGCAGCGGGCCCCTGCTAATAAGCCTGCGGGCACACCCTGGCAGGCAGGAATGCCTGCCCCACTGGGGCCGGCAGGGGACCTCCCTGGCAGGGGCAAGAACGCTGCCCCACGGACCCAGGTTGCGGAGCGGTGAAGACAGGGCAGACAATCCTGCACGCCATGTCCTCCCGCAGTGGGCTGCACGCCATGTGCTCCCGCAGTGGGGCAGACAATCTTGTCTGCCAAGCCGCCCCTCAGATTGCGCTTTCCTTTTCCCGCTCCAATTGCCGCGCCAACTCCGGCGCCGTCCAGGACCAGGGCCATTGTTCGGGGCGGCTCACCAGCCCCCGGCGCACGGGGTTGCAAAGAATGTATCGGGCTGTGGCCCGAATCTCACCATCGCTGCGCAGCCAATGGTCAAAGGACTCGTCCTGCCAGAACGGTTTACCGGTGCGGCCCAGGCGCCGATTGGCCGCACATGCCGACCAGCCCTTCAGCGATCGCATGATGGCCGCCAAGGAGGTAGAGGGACGGAGAAGCAGATGCACGTGCTCGGGCATTATGGTCCATGCCAGCGCTTGGTAGCGGCGGAGCCGTACGGCGCCATGCTCAATGGCCTCTCCTACGATGGAGGCAATAGCCGGGTTCCGCAGGGTCCTAGCGGGGACGGAGGGGTGCAGCCGCCAGGTGATGAAGATGATTTTCCCGCCCGGATCCCAATGCGGTAAGCGGCGACGATAGAACACGCCGAAAATTCTGACCCGCGACCGCCCTCCGGGCAAGAACCCCGCTTGGGGGGCAAGCACGATTTTGCGGAAATTCCGACGGGGCAGGCGATCCAGCACGCCATGTCCTCCCGCAGTGGGGCAGACAATCTTGTCTGCCGTGCGTGCTGGCCGTGGGTCCCCGCCGATGGGTCTGCCGGTACACCCTCGCAGGCAGGAATGCCTGCGCCACTGGG
>JAKAUF010000398.1 GCA_021827785.1 Acidobacteriota bacterium
GGATCTGCGAATGCCTCGAGAGCCGGGCGCGGGAACTGACGCAACTGCTGCGCGACGACTTGACCCGCGCGGGCTTGCTGCGCGGCCTGGGCGCGGGGATTTATTTGACCGGCGGCGGCGGCAAGCTGGCGGGGTTCGCGGAATTGCTGGAAGAAGGGCTGGAGATGCCGGTGCGGATGGTGGCGCCGGAACTGGTGAACGGCATGCCGCAAAGCCTGGCCGCCCCGGAGTACAGCTTTCTGGATGGGGCGTGCTGTTATGGGCACCGGGTGCGATATCATCGGCCTCCGCCCCGCAAACCCTGGGAGAAGTGGCTGGACCGGGCGCGAAGGTTTTTGGATTAGTCCGAGCCCGGGCCCGCCGGCAAAGCAGCCCTATGCTTATCGCCCATGCGCCGGCCGCTCGCAACGCGCGAATCGGCGTGGCCCCTGGCGGGCGGGTGACTGCCTACGCCTGCGTGGACGCGGCACGGGCAGGCGGCGGGCCGGGAGTATAGGTGGGCCGGCCGAAAACGGTCTGCTGCCAGCTTTTCGCCAGGGCGGCTCGCACCTTGGCTTCGTCCCGCCATTCGGGATACGGCCACGCGAATGGAGGAAGCGGGGCGGGAAGCAGATTGGAGAGATGGCTGCGCAGAGCGGCGTCGGCCAAGGAATAGCCGTGATTTTGCAGCACGGCGGCCTCGGCGGGACTGAAGGCGTCAAGGTCGGTGCGGATGGCGGCGATCACATTCGCCGCGAGATCGGCGGAATAGCCGGGGGCGCCCGGCTGATAATGGGCGGCGGCGCTGGCGATGCCCCAATAGGCGCCGTGCATTTGTCCGGCAAGAAAACTGGCGATCAGCCAACGCTTGCGCACGGCGGTGGTTTGGTTGGCCATGACCGCAACGTCACGGCGTATTTGGCTCAGCCAAGTGCCGCGGTCGGGGGCGAAGGCGAACGGCGCGCCGCCATCGCTGACGAGGAGCAAGGCATGGTCGCGCCAAATCGGCTCCAGGCCAAGATTGTCGTAGACGCCGCCGTCGGCCAGGCGCAGCCCGCGGGCGTCGCGGTCGCGCGCAGGGCCGGGGTGAACGGAGCCGCCATGGAGTTCCCGCGGGGACACGCGGGCGCGCAGCGGGCTGAAGTACGGCGGGAATGCCGAGGACGCGGCGACGGCGCGGCTGAGATCGGCATTGGCGCCGTGCGGCGCGGCATGGCCCGCGGCATAGTCGCCGATGCGGTCGCGTTCAAAACGCCAGTCCACGCCGAAGGCGAGATCGGTGGCGGCAAAATAAAATCGCGGGCGGACTGGCAGGCTGGGCAGTTGGCGGCCCAAAGTCAAGCGGCGGTACTGGGCAGCGAGCAGATCGGTGTTGGAGCGGCCGCGGAGCAGATTCCAGGGCAAAAATCCTCTAAATAGCGGGCCGGAGCGAATGTTGCGGGCGGTAAAGTCACGCAGCGGTTGGGCAATTCGGCGATCGAAATCGGCGATCGGGGCCGGCGCCGCGGCGTCCGCCCCACCCCGCCCAGCGCCGGTCTCCGCCGCCCTTCCGCCGCTAGACGCGGGCGGGGGCGGCCAGCCGACGGCGAGAGCGGCAAGCGCGATCGAACCGCCGGACACGCCGACGATGGTGTCGAGACCGGCCAGCAGACCGTATTCATTCAGGCGGCGCAGTGCGCCCAGGTGAAATAACGTCGCGCGGAATCCGCCGCCGGAAAGAGCCAGGCCGGCGCCGGCGCGTGACACGCGAGGCAGATAGCGGGCGGCATCGGCGGGAACATCCATAACAGCGACCGCAGCCACAAAATATACTGGGCAAAACTATACCGGAGCGGGGACGATAGCGCGCCATGAAAAAAGCCGTCGAACGGGAACGGAACAAAGGTTATTACCGCATATTGCACATCCCCATTTGGGTGTGGGTGTTCTTCGTCCTGCCGGGTTCCCTGACCTATCGGCTCTATCTGTACGGGCCGAACCGGTGGCATTGGATATGGCTGGCGGCCGTGGCGGCGGCCTGCGTCTGGCGTGGCGCGGCCGGGCGGCTGCCGGGCACGGAGCATCGGCCGTATGTCACCTATTACGGCGTGGATCAAGCCAATCTGTCCTATCGCGTGGTCTGCTACACCGCAGCCTGGATTGATTTGCTGGTGCCGTATGCGCTCAACCTGATCGCCCTGGTCATCGCCGCGGGCGGCGGGCCTTGGCGGATGCGCGTGCTCTACGACCGTTGGTATTGGCTGCTGGCGGCGGCTGTGGTGGCGGCGACCTGGCTCAATTGGACGCCGCGGGCGCGCCGCTCCACGCGGGGCGAGGGCGCGGAACGGGCATGGTTCTATGTGGCGATTTGGACCGTGGTGCCGGCGCAGGTGGCGGGCTGGGCGATGTGGCGGCTGGGGCGCTGGCTGGCGCTGCCGCCAGGCGAGCTGAACGCCACGCGGCTAGCGGTGTTTGTATTCACGACCGCACTGTTCTTCGCCCTGGGCGCGCTGGCGCGGCTGCCGCGCACGCAACGGTACTACGCCGGCAAGGCCGCCGCTGGCATATAGCAGCAGGCGGAGCCTTCCCCGGCGCCTGGCGTCAATCGCCGCCACGCCGAGCGTAGCTTCGTTTGGCGCCACGCCGTGCCTGGCTTCGTTTAGCGCCACGCCGAGCGTGGCTTCGCCGGCTCGGGCGGCGCCCCTCGCGGGGCCCGCGCCTAGCAATCGGACACGATGCTGCCCGCGGGGCGGTAGGCATCAAAAACGTTGCATTTAAGCCCGCAAACGATTGCAAACACAGGATCTGCGATGCAACATGCCCCATTGCATTCGGCCGCTATTGCGAACCCGGCGGGCCAAGCGCAGCGGCGGGATGGCAGCCGCTAGCCGAGACGCGGAAGCAACTGGCCGGTCTGCCGGCGGTAGGCGTCAAACTCCGCCCCAAAGTGCTGGCTGAGCAGTGCATCTTCCCGGCGAGCGCGGCGGAGAAAGCACAGCGTCAACAGGACAACGCCGGGCAGCGTCCATGGCTGGGCCGCGGCGACGGCGGTGCCGGTTGCAGCTAGGATCAGGCCGGTATAGAGCGGATGGCGGATGCGGCGATAGGGTCCGTTTTGCACCAGGCGGTGGTCTTGCTTCAGCGCCACGACCCCGCTCCAATACCGGCCCAGGACGAAGCGGGACCAGACGGTGAACGCGAGCCCGGCGGCCGCGGCCGCGGCCCCGGCATATTGCCACCAGGGATGGTGGGCCAGCGTGGCCTGAAGCGCGCCGGCGCGGGAAACGCCGATGAACAGAAAGGCGTAGCCGGACCACAACAGCAGCGCGTCGAGCAGGCGGTGCGGCGCCTTCTCCCGAACGCGAATGCGGTTGGTGAATAACGCGGTCGCGAGAAAATAAACGCCGCAAGCGATCCACGCGGCCCAAGCGATGGCGACCGGGGCAGCCAGTGAAAGGCCAGGAAAAGTTGCGAAGCGCATAGAATTTGAGATGAAGTTGGGACCGGCGCCCCTAGCGCCGGCGGCGTGGTCAGCCCCCGGCGGATACAGCGCTGGCCCTGGGCTCGGACGACGTCTTCGGGTCGGTGGCGCGAATAATTTCCAGTGCTCCCGCCACCAGGCCGCCGAGGTCGGCGAGGTTCGCGGGCAGCAGCACCGTGGTGCCGGCCTTGGCGATGTTGCCGAACTGGGCTACATAATCTCGCGCCACTTGCAGTTGCAGGGCCTCCAGCCCGCCGGGGTTGGAGACGGCCGAGGCGATGGTGGCGATGGCGTTGCTGGTCGCCTTGGCCACCAGCTCGATGGCCTGGGCCTGACCCGTGGCGCGATTGACCGCCGCCTGCTGCTCGCCCTCGCTGCGGTTGATCTCCGCCTGCCGCTGGCCCTCGGCCAGGTTGATCTGCTGCGCCCGGTCGCCTTCGGATTTTGCCACCACCGCGCGCCGCTCCCGCTCGGCGGTGATTTGCAGCTCCATCGCCTTCACGATCGCGGCCGGCGGCGTGATATCGCGGATCTCATACCGCAGGACCTTGACGCCCCAGCCCACGCCCGCCTCATCCAGCGCCTGGACGATCTCCGCGTTGATGGTGGCCCGGGAGCTGAGAACGACATCCAGGTCCATCGTGCCGACCGCGGAGCGCAGCGTGGTCTGCGCTAACTGGGTGATGGCGAGGCGATAATCGCTGGAACCGTAGGACGCCAGCTTGGGGTCCGTGATCTGGTAATAGAGCACGGCGTCCACGGTCACTTGGGTGTTGTCCTTGGTGATGCACACTTGCGGCGCCACGTCCATCGGCACCTCGCGCAGGTTATGGCGGTAGGCCAGCCGATCCACGAAGGGCACCAAGAAATTGAGGCCGGCGGTCAGCGTCTCATGATAACGGCCAAGGCGCTCCACGACCCAGGCGCTTTGCTGCGGGACAATGCGAATCGCCTGGCCCAAGATCAGGACGACGATGAGCAGGATGACAATGGCGGCGATGAGGAACATGGCTGCGTGCGCTCCCTAGTGAACCAGTTTCAGCAGGCTGCCTTCCATGGCGGCGATCTTGAGGCGGTCGCCGGGCGCCGGCGGCGGGCCTTCACATACGGCGTCCCATTCGCTGCCGCGGTAGGCCACGCGCAGGCGGCCGGCCTCGGCGCGCAGTACGCGGACCTCCGCGCCGGGTTGGGCGGCGGCGTAATTGGGCGCCGCGCGCAGCCAGCGCCGCCGCGCGATCCGGGCCAGGTCCAAACCTACCAGGCCGGTCCCGGCGATCACCCACAACTGCGCGGCCAGCCCGGATTGCGGCCACAGGGCGACGGCCGCGCCGCAGAACAGCGCCGCTGCGACCGCCAGCAGATAGTAGGTGTGGTGCAGCAGTTCGACCATGAGCGCGACCACCGCCAACGTCAGCCAGAACCATGCCAGGTCGGTCACCATTCCCTGCTCCCGCGCCCCCCTTTACGGGGGTCGGCTCATAGTAGCCGAGCGGCTGCCCGGCGGCAAGGACGCGCCGGCTTAGGGCTCGCGCAGCGTGCGGGCGGGGTCGAGGCGGAGGGCGCGGCGCAGGGGGAGGTAGACCGCGGCGAGGCCGGCGGCGGCTAACAGAATCGCGGCGGCGAGGAATGGCGCGGGGTCGGCGGGCGAGATGGCGTAAAGCCAGTGCGCCATGGCGCGGGCGGCGAACCAGGCGGCGAGCAGGCCGGCTGCCAGACCCGCGGCCATCAGACGGACTGCGTCGGATACGACCATGCGGGTCAGGTCCCGGCGCGTGGCGCCGAGCGCGAGGCGGATCCCAAACTCGCGGCTGCGCTGCGCCGCGGCGTAAGCAAAAACACCGTAGACTCCAAGGGCGGCCAGAAGCAGCCCAAGAAATGCAAACGCGGCGAGAACAGCGGCGCGGAAGCCGGGACCGGCGCGATTTTTGGCGACCACGGCGGACAGCGGACGGAGGAAGGAGATGGGCGCGGGCCCGATTACCGACCAGATCAGCTGCCGGAGCACGCGGCGCCAATAGGGCCAATGCGCCGCCGCCGGGCCGCGAGTACGCAGCAGGAGACCGACACCGGTAGGGGGAAGATCCTGCAAGAGCGACGTATAGATCTCCGGCGGCGGAGCGCTGACGCGGAGGCGGTTGTCGCGGGCGTCGCCGACGACGCCGATGACGCGCGCGGTCCAATGTTGGCCGTGCCAGCGGATGACCATCTGCCGGCCGAGCGGATCCCCACCGTGCGGCCACCCCTCGCGGGCGAAGGCGCGATTGATGATGGCCACCTCCGGTGTCCCATGGCGGTCAGCGGCGGAAAAATCCCGGCCACGAAGCAAGGGAATGCCCAGTAGGCGGAAATAACTGGAGGT
Source organism: Acidobacteriota bacterium (assembly GCA_021827785.1). Lineage (GTDB taxonomy): Bacteria > Acidobacteriota > Terriglobia > Terriglobales > SCQP01 > JAKAUF01. The sequence continues at coordinate 5,799 of JAKAUF010000398.1, forward strand.
AACGGCGCGGTGGTGGAAATCCGTCACTACGGCCCGCCCGGCATGGACCGGCGGCTCGAAAAAAGTCATGCCGGCCAGCAGCGGCGCGCCAGTCAGCGCGGCGCCGGTGGCGCCCGGAATTGACCGGGCGCGGCGAAGCAGACGCCGATAGACCGCCAACCGCGTCGCCGAGCGCGGGATCGCTCCGCGTGGCGGGAAGAAATAGGAAGTGATGATATTAGGAGTGCGGAGTCCGACGGGAGTGCCGGCGATGCGGGCAAAGCCGCGGACCAAAACTAGCGCGCTGACCAGCAGCACGGCGGCCAAGGCCATCTCGGCGAGCAACAGCACGCGGCGGGCGGTGGCGGAGCCGGCGGAGGCGATGCCCGGGCCGCCGCCTCGCAGGGTCGCTTGTGGGTCGCGGCGAAGCGATTGTCGCGCCGGCCACCATCCCGCGGCGACGCCGGCGAACAACGCGGCGCCGAAGGCAAACAGTGCCAATGGGCCATTGGTCCGCGCCGTGACCGGCAGCCACCCCGCTGGGGCCAGCAGCCAGATCGCCTTCAGCGCTCCGTACGCTAATACCAAGCCGAGCCCGCCCCCCGCAATGGCGAGCAGGAGAGCCTCGGTCAGAGGCAGCGCCATGATGGCGCCAGGGCCCGCGCCGAGGGCCATGCGCAGCCCGAATTCGCCCCCACGCCGCCAGCCGCGCTCCAGCAGCAGGTGGGCAACGTTCACCACGGCAATCAGCCAGAGAAAGATGGTCGCGGCGAATAGGATGGCCAGCGGGGCTCGCGCATGGCCGACGGTCTCGGCAACCAGCGGTAGCGCTATGAGGCGCCAACGGGGGCTGGGCCGGGTGTCGGCGGGCAAATGGGAGTCGAGCGGCGCCAGTTGCGCTTGGAGTTGCGCCAGCGTAGCCTCGGGCCGCAGACGGGCAAGGACGCTCGTGTCACCGCTGCCAAAGCTGGTCAGAAGGCGACGGTGGGCGGTGGAAAGGCCGAGCCAAATGTTCGTCTTGGCGGGAAACCCAGGAATGAGGAGAGTAGGGAAACCAAAACCGCGAGGGGCAACGCTGGCGACCGTAAAAGCGGCGCCGCCAAGGCGGATCGCCTTGCCAATGGCATGGCGCGGACCGCCAAGGCGCACGGCCAACTGGCGGCTGATCACCGCGGATTGGCCGGAAGGCGCGGCCACGGCAGCGCCAAGCAGGGAGAAGAAGCGGCGCGACACCAATGCGGTGCCTGTCTGCAAGCGGCGGCCGGCGAGACGCCAAACCGCCGGGCCGGTGACGTATTCGGCGGAGGGGCCTAAAGCCGGCGCCCGCCGAACCAAAGCCGCACCCGCACGACCGAAGCCAGCGTTGAGATGCGGATAGCGCGCGTTATGCAGCCAAAT
>JAKAUF010000428.1 GCA_021827785.1 Acidobacteriota bacterium
GAGGCCGAGTTCGGCGGCGGTGATGGCCAAGGTCTCCGGCAGGCTGGCGCCGGCCAGAAAGCTGAATGCGCTCTGCGCGTGCAATTCGGCGTACATAAGGGCCGCCGGTCAGTCGTAGGTTCCGTCGCAGACCCAGCCGCCGCCGCGGCGGTCTTGCCGCAGGCGGAGGCGGCGGGCGCCGACCTGGACATCCCAATGCTCCCAATCCCAGATGCGGCGCGGATCCGCGGCGAAGGTGGTTTCCCGCGCCGGGGGCCGGCGGGGCGGCGCGGTGCTGCCGGGGGCGAGGGCTGGGCCGGGCGCCGCGGCGGGGGCCGGGCCGGGCGCGGCGGCGGGATCGGCTGCCGTCCACCAGCCGCCGCTGCTGCGCCAGGGGCCGGAGCGGCGCGCAATGACGTGCCAGGGCCCGCCGCCGGTGGCGACGGCCACGGGTTCTCCGGCCGGGTTCAACCGCACCCGCGCGGTCAGTGGTGGGCGGTGGGCGCGCAGCACCGGGGGCGGGGGAGTTTGGTCCGCCGCCGGCGGGGGGACGGCGGGCGGCGCCGCCACGGTGGATTGCGGCGGCCGCCGCGGCGGCAGGCCGGGGGTTTCGGGATATTGGAACGGCGCCAACTGAAAGGCGCCGGGCTGATGGCTGTCCACCAGCCGCGGCGTGCCCAGCGCGGGGTCCTGGCGCCGGTCCAGCCGCGCCGCCAAGCGGGATAAAAACTTGGCCGTGGCCTCGGGCGCGGGGGCGGTGCTTTCCTGGGCGGCGAACAAGCTGGGCTGGATGGGACGCGGGGGCGTCAGCCGGGCGCGCAGCCGCAGGCCGGTGACCGCCGCCGGCGGCGGCTGGCGGCGCAGCGCCAATTGCAATTGCGCGGCCATGGCCCGCGCCTGGCGCAGCGGCGGGGAGAAGCGCGCGCGATAGCGGCGCGCGGGGGCATGCTCGCAGCCCAAGCGCAGATCCAGCCGGTCCGTCAGGCGGTCGCGGCGGTCCAGCCAGCGCGCCAGTTGCGCCAGCAGCCGCGCCAGCAGCCGCTCCAGCGCCTCGCCGTCCGCCAGCGGCGGCTCTAGTTCCCGCCGCAGCACGGCCCGGCCCACCGCGGGCGGGCGGGAAGCCAGCGCCTCGGGGCCGCCTTCGCCCCGCGCCAGCGCCCGCAAGCGCAGCCCGGCCGGGCCCAGGCGGGCATGCAACTCCGCGGCGGGCAGCGCCGCCAACTCTCCCCAGCAGCGAATGCCCCAGCCGGCCAACACCGCCAGCGCTTCGGCGGTGGCGGCATCGCCGGTTTGCGCCAGCAGCGCCAGCGGCCAGGGCGCCAGCGCCGCCGCCTCGGTTCCGGGGGGAAGAAGGATGCAGGGCCGCCCAAACACCGCCGCCGCCCGCGCCGCCAGCAGCGCCGTGGCTTTCCGCCCGGCGCCGCCCACATGCACGCCGGCCGCCGCCAGCCGCCGGGCCATCGCCTCCGCCACCGCCTCCGCCGGTCCGTGCAGGCGCTCCAGCCCGCGCCAATCCAGCAAATAAAAATCCGCTCCGCGTTCCGCGCTGGGCGTGAGCGCGCGCACCGCCCGCCCCAAGCGCCGCGCCGCGGCGGGGTCCGCCGCGAGAAAACACAGGTAGCGCATCACACCGCCACCTTGGTTACGGCGCTGGGCGCCGGCAGCGCCGCCGGCGCCAGCACCCAAAGCTGGCTGCGGCGGTGCCGTTCCAGCCCGCGCAGCAGGCGAAACCACGCCGCCCGCGGCCAGCGCTCCAGTTCCGCCATGGGGCGCGACAGCACGTCCAGCACCACGGCGTGGAAGCGCGCCGCCGCCAGCAGCATCTGCGTCAGCGCCAGCAACTCCGCCAAGGGGGCGCCGGCGGCGGGCAGCCACAACAGCCGGTCCAAATGCAGGCCGGCGCGGGCCGCCGACTCCGGATCCAGGGCATCGGTTCCGTCCACCCAAGCGGCCACCGCCGCGGGCGCCGCCAGCGCCTGCGCCGCGGCCCGCAAGGCGGCGCTGGTGACCCCGCCACCGGCGCCGGCGGGATACAACAGGGTTAGGCCGCGGTGGGGGCGGACCGCCGGCGCGGAGCCATTGGCCAGCTTCGGGGTCAGCGTCGGGGCCAACGTCGGGGTCAACGTCGGGGTCAACTCCGCCGACAGCAGCGTGGCGCCCCAGCCGCGGGCGGAGAGCAGGCGTTCCAGTTGCGGTTTGGTGGTGGGCAGGGCGGCCATGACGGGACGGGAGCTAAATCTTCGCTTTATTTTCGCCATGTTGGCGCTCCGCCGCAAGGGCCCAGGGAGCCATCTCCGCCGTAAGGCTCGGCCCATGGAGCCTGCGCCGCCGGGGTGGGCAGCTCCGCCCGGGCGGTCACCCAAAGGCCGTGGGTGCGGGTACAATGCGCCCATGCCTGGTGAAACTCGTCGCGTCTTTTTGCGCCGCTCCGGCGCCGCGGCGTTGGCGGCAGGAGCGCTGAGCGCCTCCGGCCATGCCACGCCAACCCCCGCCCGCTGGCCGCTGGGCGCCATCGTCAACATCGGGCCCGATCCGGCCGCCGATCTGGCCCGCGTGCGGGCGCTTGGGTTGCCGACCTGCCAGCTCGAACTCGACGATTTCCGTCCCGCGGTGCTGGCCCGCCTGGCCGCCGCCCTGCCCGCCTCCGGCCTGCGCTGCACCGCGCTGGGCACCGCCGGTCCGGGTCCCAGCGTCTATAACTTCTACGACGGGCCGCTCACGCTGGGCCTGGTGCCCCCCACCTTTCGCGCCCAGCGGATCCAGCGCATTCAGCAGCTCTCCGATTTCGCGCGGCGGGTCGGCGTGGCCGTCCTGCGCATTCACGTCGGCTTCATTCCCGAGGATCCCAACCGCGGCCTATACCGCGAGGTGGTCGAGGCGCTGCGCCAGGTCGTCGGCTATTGCCGCCGCAACGGCCAGCGCTTTCTCTACGAGACGGGGACGGAAACGCCGGTGACGCTGCTGCGCACGATCCTGGACGTCGGCCTGGACAACCAGGGCGTCAATTTGGACACCGGCAACTTCATCCTCTACGGCACGGCCAATCCGGTGGACTCGCTGGACGTCATCGGCCGCTATGTGGAAAATCTGCACGCCAAGGATGGCCTGTACCCCACCGGCCCGCGGGCCTTGGGCGAAGAGGTGGTCATCCCGCACGGGAAAGTGGATTTTCCGCGCCTGTTCGCCCGCCTGCGCGCACTCGATTATCGCGGCCCGGTCACCATTGAGCGGGAGACGGCGGGCGCGCGCTGGGCCGTCGAGGTAGCCGCCGAGCGCGACTACCTGCGCCGTTTGCTGGGACGTTGAGCGGGCGCTCCGCCGCCTATAGCAGCGGCTGGGACCAGTTTTCCAACTTTTGGCAGAGGGCGGCCAGGAACTGATCGGCCACCGAGCCGTCAATGACCCGGTGATCGAAGCTCAGGGTCAAATGCACGATGGAGCGGATGGCGATGGCGTCATTGACCACCACGGGGGTCTTGTGAATTCCGCCCACGCCCAGGATGGCCACCTGCGGCTGGTTGATGACCGGCATGCCGAACAGCCCGCCATAAATGCCGGGATTGGTGATGGTGAAGGTGCCGTCTTGCACCTCCTCCGGGGCTAGCCGCTTGCCGCGGGCGCGCTCGGCGAGGTCGTTGATGGCGCGTTGCAGGCCGAGGAAGTTCTTCTCTTCGGCGTGCTTCACCACCGGCACGATTAGGCCCCAATCCAGGGCCACGGCGATGCCGATGTTGATGTCTTTTTTGTAGACGATGGAGTCTTCCTGCACCGAGGAATTAACGATAGGGAACTGCTTCAGGCATTCCGCGGTGGCCAGGGCGAAAAAGGGCATGAAGGTCAGCCGCGTGCCGGTGGTGGCCTCGAAGTGGGCCTTGCTGCGCTCGCGCAACGCGGCGATCTGGGTGACATCGGCCTGAAAGACGCTGTAGACGTGCGGCGAGGTGCGCTTGCTGGCCACCATGTGCTCGGCGATGCGCTTGCGCATCACCGACATGGGGACGATCTCGGTGGCGCCGGGATGATAGGGCGCCGCCGACGGCGGGGCCAGGGGCGCGGCGGGACGAGGCGCGGGGGCTGCCGGAACGGGAGGAGCCGGCGCCGGCGCCACAGCGGCCGGCCGCGGCGCGGCGGGCGCGGTGGCGCGCTGCTCCAGATATTGCGTGATGTCCCGCTTGGAGACCCGGCCGCCTTCGCCGGTGCCGGCTAATTGGCCCAGGTCCACATGATTTTCTTCCGCCAGCCGGCGCACCAGAGGTGAAGAGCGCACGCGTTCGCCGGCGGGCGGGGCGGCCACGGCGGCTTGGGGCGCGGGCGCCGCCGGAGCGGGCGCGGGGGGCGGTGGGGCGCTAGCCGCCGGCGGGGGCGGCGGGGGCGGCGGCGCGGCGGCGGGTTGGGGGGCGGCGGGCGAAGGCGCCGCGGCCCCGGCGCCGGCATCGTCAATGACGGCGACGACGGTGTTTACCTGCACCGTTTTTCCTTCGCTGATCCTAATTTCCTTTAACACGCCCGCCGCCGGCGCGGGGATCTCGGCATCCACTTTGTCCGTGGAGATCTCAAACAGGGGCTCGTCGCGTTGGACCTTGTCTCCCGGCTTTTTCAGCCACTTGGTGACGGTGCCTTCAAAAATGGATTCCCCCATCTGGGGCATGATGACGTCTACGGGCATTGTTCGATCCTCGGCGATTCCGTGCTCGCCGCTGGCGCACCCAGCGGCGGCGTGGCGGACCTTTTATGGTCCCACGAAACCCCCGACCCGGCAACGCGCGACGGCCGGCGGCGGCAGCCGGCGGGGGCCAGACGGGGTGAAATGGGACGCGGAATCGAGCGCTTCACCGCCGTGGCGCGGCGCGCCGCCCGCTGGCCGTGAGCTGGCGACCGCTGAACGGCTAAATGCAACCACTGAAAAGATTTCCTTTGGCTTTCGCCGCTGAGCGGCTACAGTGGCAATGTGGCCGGGTGCGGCAGGAGCCGCGCCGCCGTTGAGCCGGCCGGAGATCCCCATGCGCGTTTTACTCGTCTACCCCAAGCGCGACCCGCAGTCGGCGGTGCGCACCCAGTTCAGCCAGGAGCGCGTGCACGAGCTGGTGTTTTGGCCCCTGCGGGGGCGCAGCTACGGGCTGCAGTTCAACGGCATCGAGACCCTGGCGTCGCTGACCCCGGACTGGGTGGACCTGAAAATCGTCAATGAGAATCTAAAAGACATTGACTTCAATGCCGACGTGGATTTGGTGGCGATCACCGTGATGGTCACCAACGCCACGCGGGCGTATCAAATCGCCGACAAGTTCCGCAAGCGCGGGGTCAAGGTGGTCTTGGGCGGCTACCACCCGTTCATGATTCCCCAGAACTCGCTGCAACATGCCGACGCCATCTGCGTCAGCGAAGCCGATTATTTGTGGGAACAGATCCTCACCGACGCCCGGGACGGCAAGCTGCAGCCGATCTACGAGCAAAGCAGCAAAACGGAAATGTCGCGGATGCGGCACCTGCCGCGGGTGCGGCGCTGGGACTGGCTGCATCACGTCAGCTTGACGCTCCAGGCCAGCCGCGGCTGCCCATTCGACTGCGAGTTTTGCTCCATCGTGCAGATGCTCGGCCACGACATGCGGTACAAAACGCCGGAGAACCTGACCGCCGAGCTGGAGGTGATCTACAAGAACGACCTGCTGGGGCGCATCTACTATCGTCCGCTGTTCTTCGTGGACGACAACATCTTCGGCCATCCCAAGACCTTCAAGACGCTGCTGCGGGCCATCATTAAGCTGAACCAGCGCTATCCCGGCTATCGGGCGGTGTTCGGCTCGCAGATGACGATCAACGTGTACAAGGACAAGGAAGCGCTGCAACTGCTGGAGGAAGCGGGCTTCTACAACATCTTCATGGGCTTGGAGAGCCAAGACCCGGACACGCTGCGCGCCTTCAACAAGCTGCACAACATCGCCTTCAAGTACGACGACGCCATCCAAACCATGCGCCAGCACGGCATGGAGGTGATCACCAGCTTCATCTTCGGCACCGACAACGACACCGAGGCGTGCTTCGAGGCGGCCTACGACTTCTTCGACCGCAATAACGTCCTCTATCCGTACTTCAACATCCTGACCCCCACCGCCGGGCAGTGGCGGCGGTTTCTGGCCGAGGGCCGCATCCTGACGGTCAAGGCCAAGCTCTACGACGCCCACCACACGGTGTTCGTGCCGATGAAGATGACGCCGCGCCAGTTGCAGGAAGGGTTCATGAACCTGGTGAGCCGCACCTTCGACTACGGCAACATCGCCAAGCGCATGCGCGGCGTCTACGTGGACGCGCCGCAGCGCTCGACCAAGCTGGCGCTGCATCCGATGATGGAAAAGGTGCTGTACCACAAGGTGCATTGGACGCTGGGCAAGCGCGGCGACACCGAGGGCCAGCGCTTCATGGAGGGCCTGAAGCCGCATATCTGGTCGGGCAGGATTCCGATGGCGTCGGTGTTGCTGCAAATTGACCAGCATGACTGGTCGGTGCGCAACCGCCTGACCATCCACGAGCACCGCTACAGCCTGGACGTGCCCGCGTGGCGGGACCAGGAGCACGAGCCGGTCGGCGCGGAGGGCGGCGGCCTGGCCTCCGAGATCGCCGCGCACGTGCGGTAACTGCGGCGGGCGCGGCCAATCGCCGACCGTGCTGCCGGCCACGGCGGCGCGAGGGGCAGTGGGGCAGCGGCGGCGGGCTAGGGGCGCCGGCGCACGACGCGGCGGCCTTCGAGGCGGAATTCGCCGCTCAGCGCCAGGCGCAGCGCCCGCGGGTAGAGCTGGTGTTCCTGTTCGAGGATCCGCGCCGCCAGCCGGGCTTCATCATCGTCGTCCAACACGGGCACGACCGCCTGCGCCAGGATGGGGCCGCCGTCCACGGTTTCATCCACCCAATGCACGGTGCAGCCGGCGAATTTGACGCCGTACTCCAGCGCCTGCCGCTGCGCTTCCAACCCAGGAAAGGCGGGCAGCAGCGAGGGGTGGATGTTGAGGACGCGGCCGGGAAAGGCGGCGAGGAAGACGCCGCTCAACAGGCGCATATACCCGGCGAGGCAGACCCACTCGGCGCCGGCGCGCCGCAGTTCCGCCACGACCAGGCGGTCATAATCCGCCCGCTCGCGGCCGGCGCCGGGAATCGCGGCGGTGGGCAGGCCCAGGTCGCGGGCCAGCGCC
>JAKAUF010000250.1 GCA_021827785.1 Acidobacteriota bacterium
AATGCCGCAGCCAAAAACGTGGATGGTATAGGTCGTGACAAGGCGAACTCCTCCGCTTCCCGGCGGCATGGGCCGGCGGGGAAGCGATGCACGAGACTGCAAATGGGGCGCCGCGCCGCGGGCGCGGCGCGCGCAGAGGGGCGGCCCTAGGCTAGCGGGGGATGGTCAATGGGCGGCGCGTGGGCGGGCAGGGGCGAAACATGGAGGTCCGCCGATTGCGCCGCGGCCGGCGCCGGCCGGGGAATCCGCGCCATCATGCCGGCGGGATACACCGGAACGGCCGGCGCCGGCAGGATGAGGTGCAACCTCCCGGTCATGTGGCAAGCGGGGCGATGCGTGCAGCCGGGCCTCGCCGGGCCGGGCGGGCGGCCTGGCGGCATGCCTGCACCGGCCATTCCGGGCATTCCGGGCATGCCGCTGGGCATGCCGCCGGGCATGGAGCTGGAGTTGGCCGCCATCGGGCAGTACCGCATAGCCCAGCAGCAAATCGGCGCGCCGCCGTTGCTGCCCAGCCAGCTGAAAAGCGGCATCAGCAGCAGGGTCACTACCAAGAACTGGCGCTGGCGAGTTGGGCGAGCGGGGAGCAAAGACGGATAACCAACGATGCGATTCGCCAGGCGAACACCTGGTTACAACGATTGAGTTCAGTGTATCGCGGCCGGTTGCACGCGTTTCCTTTGCGCGTGCGGGGGCGAGCAGGCCGGCAAGATGGCGGCGCTCCCAGGGCGGGCGGTCCCGGCGCGGACTCCCTAGGCCTGCGCCGCCTCGGCCAAGCCGCGTGCCGGGGCTTCTTCCGGCAGAGCGTCGCCGGGACGGGCGAAGGTGACGTAGAGAACGGGCAGGAGGAACAAGCTGATCAACAAGGCCAGGATCAAACCCCCGACGATGGCGATCGCGAAGGGCCGTTGCGCGTCCGAACCGATGGCATGGGACAGAGCCGCGGGCAGCAGGCCGAGGATATCCACCAGCATGGCCATCAGAATGGGGCGCAGGCGCACGCGCGCCGCCTCCGTGGTCGCGTGCTCGATCCCGTAGCCGCGGGCGCGGAGCTGGTTGATGTATTCCAGCAGGATCATGCCGATCTGAATCGAGACGCCGAAAAGCGCCAGCATGCCGACGCCGCTGGAGACGCTGAAATAGGTGTGAGTGGCCCACAGGGCCAGCATGCCGCCCAGCGGCGCCAGGGCCACGTCCAGCAGGATCACCAGCACCCACTTGAACGAATTGAAGGCGAAATAGAGCAGCAGGGCGATGCCGATGATGGTGATGGGAACGATTTGCGCCAGCTTTTGGTTGGCGGCCACCTCGTTTTTGTATTGGCCGGCCCAGCGCACGAAGTACCCGGATGGCAGTTTCACCTTGGCGCGGACGACCTTCTCCGCCTGGCTGACCGCCGCGCCCAGGGAGCGGCCGCGGACGCTGAACTTGATGGGAATGAACTGCTCGTCATGCTCCCGGTAGATGGTGGAGGCGCCTTCGCGCACGCTGATATGGCAGAGCTGGCCCAGCGAGACCCGCGCGCCGGTAGGCGACAAAATGCGGATGGCGGCGATGTCGGCGACCGACGTGCGAAAACGCCGCTGGTAGCGCACCGCCAGCGGGAAGCGCATCTGGCCGCGCAGCACATGGCTGACCACGTGTCCGCCGACGGCGCCTTCCACCGCGCGGTTGATGCGGCTGACGCTGATGCCATAGCGGCTGGCGGCGGCGCGGCTGACGCGAATATTCAGGTCGGGCTGGCCGGTGACCGGGAAGATCCCGGTGTTGATGATTCCGGGAACGCTCTTCAGGGCATCCTGGATCTTGGGCGCCAGCTTGGTCAGCACGGCCAGCTCGGGCCCATAGACCTTCACCGCGTTGTTGCCGGAGACGCCGCTGACGGCGGAGTACAAGTTGTCTTCAATCGGCTGGGAGAAGTTCCATACCGCGTAGGGCACCAGTTTGGCCAGCTTGCGGTTGATCGCATCCTGCAACCGCTTTCTGTCCTCCGAGCGATAAGGCTCGGGCCACTCCGACTGCGGCTTGAGGATGACGCCGTACTGGGTGCTGAAAAAGCCGGAGGGAGCGGTGCCGTCGTCCGGGCGCCCATCCTGGCTGACGACGGTGGTGACCTCCGGGAAGGAGGCGAGGATGAGGCGCACCTTGTGGGCGACCTTCGCGCCCATTGTCGGTCCGGTGCTGCGCGGCAGCACGCCGCGGACCCACAGCATCCCTTCGTTCAAATTGGGCAGGAACTCCGACCCCAGCACGCCGCTCTCGCCGATCGCCACCATCGCCAGCAGCAGGACGGCGGCGCTCCACAGCACGGTGCGGCGGTGCGCCATGCACCAGCGCAGGCCCCGCGCGTAGGATTTCTCCAAGAACTCCATCAGCGGGTTGCGCCGCTCGCGCAGGCCGGGGCCGAAGAGATAGCTGCACAGCACCGGCGCGATGATCAGGCCAAAGACCAGCGAGCCCAGCAGGGCGAACGAGGTGGTCCAGGCCATGGGCGAGAACAGCTTGCCGGAGACGCCGGGCAGCGTGAAGATCGGCAGGTAGGCGACGACGATGAGGATGATGGCGAAAAACACCGGGCGCTGCACTTCATGCGCCGCGGCGCTGATGATCTCGGTCTTCGACCGGCGTTCGCCGCCTTCGGCGGCCATTTTGCGGTAGATGTTTTCCACCATCATCACCGCGCCGTCCACGACCATGCCGAAGTCCAGCGCGCCCAGCGACAGCAGATTGGCGGGGATGTGGCGCAGGTCCAGGCAGGTGAAGGCGAAGAGCAGGGAAAAGGGAATGGTCCCGGCGACGATCAGGGCGGTGCGGGCGTTGCCCAGGAAGATGAAGAGAATGACCGTGACCAGCAGCAAGCCGAGGGCCAGATTGCGCAGCACCGTGCGCGTGGTGTAGTGAATCAGGTCCAGGCGGTTGATGTACGGGACGATCTTGACCCCGGGGGGCAGCATGCCGTGGTTCAGCTTATGGACCTCGGCCATGATGCCTTCCAGCGTCTTCTCCGTCTGCGCGCCTTTTTGCAGCAGGACGATCCCCTCGACCACGTCATTGTTGTCCACGATGGTCCCGTCGGCTTCGCGAACGGTTTTGCCGATTTGGCCCAGGCGGACGACGTGGCCCACCACGACGCGGCCGATGTCGCGCACGTAGACCGGGGTGCCGTTGACTTCCTTCAGGAAGATCCGGCCGATGTCCCGAGTGTTGCGCACCATGCCGAGCGTGCGCACGTCGAACATCTGCTCGCCGTGCTGGAAGAAGCCGCCGCCGGCGTTGTAGTTGTTCGCCCGCAGGGCGCGCTCGACGTCGCCGATGGTCAGGTTGTATTCGATCAGCTTGTTGGGGTTCAGCCGCACCTGGTATTCGCGCGTCAGGCCGCCAAAGCTGGAATCTCCCACCACGCCGGGCACCGACTTCAGGTGGCGATTGATGACCCAGTCTTGCAGCGCCTTCAGGTTCATCAGGTCGTAATGGGGATTGGTGCTTTGCAGCGTGTACCAGTAGATTTGCCCCACTGGGCTGTAGTCCGGCCCGAGCGATGGCTTGACGCCATGCGGCAGCGTCACATTGGAGAGCCGCTCCAGCACCTGTTCCCGATTCCACAGGTCGTTGGAGTGGTCGTTGAAGGTCATGGTGACCACGGACAGGCCGAAGATGGTATGGGACCGCATGGCGGTCATGTTGCGGATGCCATACATCTGGGTTTCGATGGGCACGCTGACCTGGGTGGCGACCTGCTTGGCGGCGTGTCCGGGCCATTGGGTGATGACCTGCACCCACTGCGGCGCGATGTCCGGATAGGCTTCGATGGGCAACCGGTAGAAGGAGATTCCGCCCCAGACCAGCAGCAAGACGCCGAGGATCAGGATGAGAAAGCGCTGGCGGAGGGCGGTGTCTACCAATTTTTGAATCATGAATTGTTCTCTCGGATCGCCACTCTGCCGGCGGCGGCGCGGACGCGGCGGCGCCGCGTCGCGGCAGGCGCCCCCAGCGCAGGCGCCGGGAAGCGCGGTGGCGGGGCGGGTGCGATGCCGGCTGGTGGCATGGGGTCTCAGCGGGGACGGGGCCTAACGCTTCTCCTGGGCGGCCAGGCTGGCGAACTTCAGGGCTTTTCGCACCACCTGCTGCCCGGCCGTCAGGCCGCGGGTAATGATCTGCCAGCCGTCGGGGGCGATGGCGCCCGCCTGCACGGGAACGCGCAGGAAGCGGCCTTTGCCCTTGGGCAGGAAGACCCAATAGGAATCGTGCAACTGGAACAGCGCCGAGGGCGGCAGCACCACCCGGCGCCGCGTGCGCACCGAGCTGAACGTGACGCTGGCGAACATCTGTGGCTCCAGCAGGCCATGGTGATTGCTCAGCACCACGCGCACCTGGGCGGTTCGGGTTTGAGGGTTCAGAACGCGGGAGATGTTGCTGACCCGGCCGTATAAGCGGAGGTTGGGATAGGCATTCAGCGCGATCTTGGCGCGGTCGCCGAGGTGCACTTGGTCCAGATCATTTTCGTATACGCTGCATAGCACCCAAACGCGGGAGAGATCGGCGACGGTGAACAGGGATCCGTGGCCGACTTCCTCGCCGGCGGCGATGTTCTGCTTGACGATGGTGCCGGCGATGGGAGAACGGATGGCGACATGGGGGGAAAGGGCGCCGGCGCCCTGGACGCTGCCGCCGAGGACGTGGATCTCGCGCACAGCTGTGCGCAGTTGCACCCGCGCCTTGGTCTCGCCCAGTTGCGCCAACTGCACCGCCTTCTCCGGCGCGGCGCCGTGGCTGTACAGGCCCTTCTCCCGCGCCAGCTCCTTGACCGAATAGGTGAGCGCGGCCTGGGCGGTTTGATAGTCGCTGATGGCGTCGGCCAACTGCGGGCTATCCACCGTGGCCAGCACTTGGCCCTTCTTGACCTGATCGCCAAGCTGCACGGGAACCTTGGTGGCATAGCCGTTGGCCAGCGAATAGACCTGCACGGTGCGGCTGATGTCCGGGGCGACGATGCCGGGCGCGGTCAGTGTGCGGGAAAGGAGGTCGGTTTTGGCGCGGACCAAAGCGAACTTGCTGGTGGCCGGCACGGTGATGAGGCTGCCGTTGGTGGGCACCTCGATCACGCGGTGAGCCTTGGCGGGAGCGGCGTGCGGGGTGTTTTTCGCGGTGGCGGCCGGCCCGCCGCAGGCGGCGAGGCCGAGCAATGCGGCCAGCGCCGCGGAGAGAGCGAGGGGTTTCATGGTTCTGACCTGCATGGGTTCGGGTTGGGCCGGCCGGAGCATTCCCGCGGCCCGCCGGAGGGCATGGCGCGCGGGCTTCATAGGTGTTGGGTTCCCACGGTTTCCACCAGCCGGGCGCGCGCCACCATGGCGGCGGCCAACGCCTGGCGGTAATTGAGCTCGACGGTGCGGTAGCTGCGCTCCGCGTCCAAAAAGTCCAGCAAGCTGGCCGCGCCGCGGACGTAGGCGTATTGCGCGATCACCAGGGACTGCCGCGCCTTTTGCAGGTACCCGGAGCGGTACAGGCGCACGATGCCGTTGTTCGATCGCAGTTGGGCATAGGAGCCGCGCACCGCGGTGACGACCTGCTCCGCCACCGCCTGCGCGAACTGGCGCGCTTCGCGGATGCGGGCTTGCGTCAAGGCGATGTTGCCTTGGTTGCGGTCGAAGATGGGAATGCCGATGGTGGCGTAGGCGCTGAGATTGCCGATGCCGTAGATGTGCGTGTAGTCCAGCGTGGTGGTCAAGTTGGGGACGGCGTTGGCGCGGGCCAGATGCAGCTGGCCGCCTTGGGCGACGATTTCCCGGCGGGCGGCGATTAGATCCGGCCGCCGCCGCAGCGCTTCCGCCTCCAGGCCGGTGACGCCGCGGCGCAGCGGCTGGTAGCGCAGGCGGCCGAGGACGGCATATTGCGCCGGCACCGCGCCGAAACCGATTTCCCGGCGGAGGGAAAACAGGGCGCGCGTGAGCGCCACCTTGGCGCCGATCGTGTCGGTTTGGAAGGTAAGCAACTGGAGCTGCGTCTTCAGCAGATCGCCATGGCTGATGCTGCCGGCCTTGTACTGTTCCCGGCTGATCCGGAGGCTGCTTTGGAAACTTTTCAGTTCGCGGCGGGCGAAGCGCAGATTGGATTCGGCCAGCAGTACTTGGATGAAGCGGCGCTTGACGCCGTAGGTGAGCCGCCGTGTGTCGTTTTGCACCTGCTGGATGGTGACGCCGGTTTGTTCCTCGGCGGCGCGCATGCGCGCCCGGCGCTTGCCGCCCAGTTCCCAGGTATAGCTGGCGCCGGCGTCGAACTCGCCGTTGACGCTGAAGTTGTCGGCATTCAGCTTGCTGGGATTGAAGACGGGCAGGAACAGGGCGTCGGTATCGAAGACGGGATTGGGGCGCAGCGAGGCAGTGAGCTGGTTGGCCTGGCTTTGCACGATCAGCGTGCGTTCGGCGCGCAGCGTGTGGTTGTGGGCCAGCGCCAAATGAATCGCCTGGCGCAGATCAATCCGCACCCGGGGTGCATGCGGGCCGATCTGGGCCGGCGCGGGATGCGCAGCGGGTACGGCGGGGGGCGGGGCGGGAAGCACGCGGGGAGTGGGCGCCGCGTGCCGCTTTGGAGGCTGTTTCCGCCGCTGCTGTCCCCACGCCGCCGGCGCCAGCGCCAGCGCCAGGACGGCGAGGGCTACGGCGCGCGGCGCGGCGCGGCGGCGCGTGCGCGGGAACGCGCGACCGCCTGCCGGATCGCAGGGGGTTTCCCTTTGGGCGGTTGCGTGCTCGTCGGCGGATGAGGGGAAGGAAAGTTTGGTTGCAAAAGGACGATTCATCGTGTGCGGCGCAATCCTAGTGCGCCGAGCACGAATGCAATCATTCGAGGGCGCTGTCATCAGGGAATTTGCAATCGCCTTGCCAACTCGGCGGTGTAGTGGAAAACCCTTAATTGGCGGGAGCTTGCCGGCGGGCGGCGCGCCGGCGGGGCACAGCCTGGCCGCAAAAGTTACCGCCTGCGAGGCACGATTTGCGCAGTTACTTTTCAGTCAAAACTTAATATTGCCTGAAGGCTTCAGGTTGCCTTAATGTGGCGCGGAAATTGCCGCGTCTGGCGCGTGCAGAGCGGTAAATGGATGGTTATAACCAGTCATCTCCAGATAGCCAGCGCCGCGCACGGGATGGCCGCGCCAGCGGCCGCGC
>JAKAUF010000445.1:0-538 GCA_021827785.1 Acidobacteriota bacterium
CCCACACCAGATAGCCGTCACGGTCGCGGTGCTCGGCCCACCAGCGGTTCCAGCGCAACAGCGCCGGGTAGGTCTCCGCGAGCAGCCACCGGTCATGGAACTGGCGATAGAGCCCGAGCACCGTGATGGACCCGACCGGCGGCTCGGAGCGGTCGCTGCTTTTCCAGCCGTGCGCGCGGGCGTAATTCGGCACAAAGCCTTCCCGCGTTTCCTCATGCAGGATCTCGACCGCGTTCGCGTAGGCCAGATCGCGGTCGCCCACGGAGGCAAGGGTTGCGGTAAAGAACGTATCCCAGTCAAACAGCACGTAGCCGCCCCAGCGCACATTCCAGACGCGGCTGACGGGCGTGATCACCCTCTGTTTTTCCGGCTCATAAATCGTGTCCCAGCCGATGACGCTCTGAATGGCGTCGGCCACGGAGTCGAGCTTGCCGAATCGGGATATGGAATCCCGATAGGCCTTTTTCTGGCGCGCAATCGCTTGCCGAATCTCGGCGATGCTCCGCGGCGATCCGGTGCTCAGCCCCACCGGTCCGCG
>JAKAUF010000445.1:548-7174 GCA_021827785.1 Acidobacteriota bacterium
CCGCGCAGCACGGCGCTGAAATACGCTCCGCCCACCGGAACGTCCAGGTCATGCTCATCCTTTCCCGTCAGATACACGCGTATCGTGCGATGGGCGAATCGAGCTTCGATCGTTTCTCCCCGCTTGGTAATCCGGCCCGGGCGTCCCCACAGCATGTTCACCCAGAAAACCATCTCCGGCGGCAGGTGCAGGCGGGGATTCTGGGCGAGCGGCGTAACCAGCATGACCAAATCGCCGGCGTCATGCGCGGTCTGGATGCGAATCCGGTACCCATGCCAGGTCAGCCGCATATCGGTGTAGCTGCCGTTATAGGCATGCGGCCCGGGAAACACCCGCGGCGCGCCTTGCTGCAACTCGCCAATCAGCGCCGTGCGCAAGAAGTCATTGGATCCCGCCGTGCTCCGCTGTTTGAGGCCGGCGTGAATGGCCAACCCTTCCGGCAACAGCACCTGGGTCATGACGCTATGCGTGTCCCAGGTGTTCCAGCCGCGCGCGAGCCGTTCCTGTACCTGCGCGTACTTTGCGGCCGGCGTCATTGCGGCCGGCGCCGTTGCGGCCTGCGCCCACGCCGGCGCGCCTGCCGCCACAAAACAAACCAGCAGGGCCGCACACCCTCGCAGCCACCGCCATGCAACCGGGCGCATCGAACCCCCAGCGACCGCGACTGCCTCTACTCGCTTGCCAAACCGCACGGGTCTCCTCACATTCTGCCGACCGCATTTTCTCAGCGATCGCCGGGTTCATTTCCGCTGAAAGGGAAAGGCCGCGTCTCGTGGCCCCGTCCCAAGATAGCGCGTTCCCCGCGCCATTGCGGCGACGTTCGCGCTCCCCGGGGTTGGCTGGGCATTGCCGGGGTGGGTTAGCCTCCGGCTTGCGTGCGGCTGCGCTGGGCGCGGCTGGGCCGCGCCCGCAAGTGGACGCGCGCGCTTCGTGTCTTCGGGGAACAGATCCCAGCCGCCGGTGGATCCGTGGGGTGCCAGCGGCGCAGGCTTCCCAGCGCGATTCACGAGTGATAGGGTGTTACGCGAGGGCTCGCGGCGGCGGGTGCGGAGTAGGTCGGGGAAATATCGGCATGGGCCGGGCGAAATCACTGACTCGATACCTGGTGCTAGGGACGGTCCTGTTTGCGTCAGCGGGGGCAATCCGCGCGCAGGACTTAGCGTTGCCGCCTGTCGCAGCGGCGCAATCGCCTTCCGCCGCCAAGGTTAAGGCCAAGACAGCGGCGCCCAGGAGGGCTCACGCCGCAGCGAGCGCGCAGAAGCCGGCGGCGCCGCCGGCCGCTATGCCGCCCGCAGCGGCGGCGGCGAGCGCTGAAGCGGACTGGTGTACGCTGGCCACGCCGCGGGCATTCGGCGAGTCCTGCGTGATGCTCTCCGCGTCAGGGAGCTTCGATCCCGGCCGGAGCACCGTTCTGCCCGGGGGCAGCGCCTGGGTTCGGTTTGGCTATAGCGGGAACCTGACCAAGCGGATCGGCGGCGCGAACTATTACCAACTAGGTTTCGACGATATCGCCGTGCACCCGGCGGCTGATTTCGAGGCCGGCTACGATTTTCTGTTCGACCTGCGCACCCGCCCCGACCGGCCGACGCGTTCCCACCTCCTGCTGCCGTTCGTTGAGGTCGGCATCGGGGACCGAACGGGCGCTCCCTTTCATGCGTACTTTCCCGTCGGTGCCGGCGCCTATTGGGCGACGTCACACGGCGCCATGCCGTTTGTGGAGTTTCGCGAGGTGATTCCCCTCGGCCACACCAGCTGGCCGGCCATGCCGCAGATCGTCGTCGGCTTCAGCTGGGGAATTCCCGATTAGGTGTGCAAGGCTGCCGGGCGCCTGGCTTGGGCTCGGTTGGCTTTCGGACTAGCCGTCCGCGCTCCCCGGGGGTTGGCTAGGCGTTGCGGAGGTGGGGTATGCCTCCGGCTTGCGTGCGGCCGCGCTCCGCGCGGCCGGGCCGGGCGTGGAATAGGCTTCAGCCTGTGGCCTGCGGGCCTTAACCCGCAGCCGCCATGCGATCAGATCCGGCCCTAGCCGCAGCGGACGTAGGGTAGCCGTCCCGGCTGTCACACCCCGCCGCCCGGGAAGGCGACGGTACGCAGGGCAGGGGCCCTACCCCACGCTGCTGACGGAACGCAGGGCCGGAGCCCTACCCACGAGCCCTGGGGACGAGGGACGGGGGACGGGTTTACTGGAAGACGGGGGACGGGTTTACTGGAAGCGGACGGAGGTTTTGCGGCCGTGGGGTTCGCCGCGCAGCCAAATGTAAAGCGGGGCGTGGGGCGAGGGGGGCGGCCAGGGCATGGCGATGCGCAGCCGCTGGGCGCCAGGATTTCCGGAAGCGGAGGCGGCGGGCACCGCAGTGACGGGCACGCCGTGATCGCGGTTCCAGCCGGTGGCGGCGATCAGCTGAAGATTGGAGCCGGTCAGCGTGCCGCGGTACTGGCCGGGTCCGGCGGAGTGATCGCCCAGCTGAAAGCCGGTGATGGTGGGCAGGCGGACGATGCGGCCGAGGGATTTCGGGCTGGAATCGCCGGTGGGAGAGGTGACCTGCAACTCGATTTGGCAGCCGTCATTGCCGACGCGGCCGGGCTGGAAGGCGAGGTAGTACAGACCTTCACCGGCGTCATCCACTTGGGCGGCGCCGCCGCGGGCGGGAACGCCCGGTTGCAGCGCCAGGTCATCACCGCTGTCGCCACGGCAACTGAGGCGGAAATCGCTGTTGTCACCGGCGTGGGCGACGGCGACGGAAAAGCTGACCATGGTGGCGGCGGGCAGTTCGCCGGGGCGCAGGGCGATGGGGCTGCGGAAATTGGCCTGCTGGATCTGGCGAATAACCGGCAAGGGCGGGGCGATTTGAATGGCATTGGCGACGGTGACCGGCGCCTTGCGCCCGGCCAAATACAGCGTGGCCGGCAGCTTCTGGCCCGCTTGCAGGCTTTTTTGCGGGGCGATGGTGACGGCGCGGCGGTCCGCGTCACCGTTTTTTGCCGCGGCGTTCGGCGCCGGTCCGAGCGTCCACGTGGCGCCGGGGCTGGTGATGCGGATGATCTCCGCCAGTTGCTCGCCGCGCAGCCAGATGGTCGGGCGCGAAGCGCCGAGATGGACCGTCAACGGCAAGCCGGTCAGCGTGGGGTTGGGCGGCAGAACGGTGAGGGGGATAGCGGCGGTTTCGCCGTTGGCGGCGCGCAGATGCAGCGTGTAGGCGCCGGGGGCCAGGGGCCGGGTGTCAAGGCGCAGGCCGAGGGCGGAGCGGGACGGATGGGTCAAGGGAACGGCCAGCGGCGCCGCGGCCATGCCCGGCGGCGAGCCGGCGGCGGTAGTCAGCGTAACGCTGCGCACCAGGGAAAAGTCGGCGCCGGTCAGCCGCAGCGGGACCGTACCGCCGCCGCTGATCAAGTCGGGCTGGTGCGGCGCCAGGCGGGCGGCGGCGAGCGCCGGCGCGGGGCGGACGGTGACCGTGCCCTGAGCCAGGACCGGCGTCCAATCCCAGGTGGCGGCAAGATGATAACGGCCGGGCGGGACGGAGGCCTGGCGCAGGTCGAGCTTCAGGGTGTCCTGGTCCACGCCGACGCTGGCCACGTCCACGGGCAGGAAATAGCGGTGGCCGCCGCCGGCCAGGGCCCACTGATGGACGCGCATCAGGGCACGGAGCTGGGCGACGCTGTCGCAGGTGACGTGCACCTGCGCCTGCCATGCCGCGGGCACGCTGGCGTTGTGCAGCAGGCGGATGGCGGGCGGGGCGTCGCCGGGGATGCGGGCCATCCAAACATAGGCGAGGCGCTTATGCGGCTGGCGCGCGGCGTTGGTGGTGCAGAGCGCCATGTTGGACTGGCCGGTTTCCCCGGGCACGGCGAAGGCGCCGCGGAAGGCGGTGCCGGGGAACATCATGCCGTGCAGGGCCTTGACCAGCGGCACGCTGCTGGTGGCGACGCCGACGAGAGGGGCGAAATAGAGGCTGGCGACGGCGGCGGCGGCGCTCTGCGAGCCGGCGGTGAGGGCGGCGTGGGGGGAGGCGCCGGGCATGGCGGTCGGCGGGGCGACGGCGTGCAGCAGTTCGGCGGCGGTTTCTTCCGGCGGCTGCGCCGGGTTTACCTTGGGAAGCTGGACGCCGTAGCGCTCCGAGTAGCGGTGCAGCAGGGTTTGCAGCTTGATGCTGCCGGGGCGGGAATGCTCATACCGCGACAGCAGGGCGACCAATGCCTCGACGCGGGTCGCTTGGCTGGCGTAGTCAATGAAGTTGCGGATCAGTTCGGGATGGGCGGCGGCGAGCTTGCGAATGGTGCCGGCGTTGAAGCCGCGGGGGCCGAACAGCAGGGCCACGGCGGCGGCGGGTTCGGGCACGGTCCAGCCGGCGGGATGGTCGGCGCGGTGCACGCGCAGCACCAGGATATTGGCGGCGTTTTCGGCGCTGGGAACCAGTAGGATGGCCACGCGGGCGGAGCGGCGCCAACTCAGGGGCAGGCCGTGAGGCAAATACCAGAGCATGTCGCCCGCGTGCAGCTGGTTGACGCGCGTCAGCGGCAGCATCGGACCCCCGCCGCGCGGGCCGGCCAGGAGGCGAAAGCCGGTCAGCGATTCGCCGCCGGGACACGCTCCCTGCGCCCAGGCGAATGAACCTAGGCAAAGCAATAGCGCCGCGGCCAAAACCGCGGTGACCCCTCGCATACGCATAGGCGACCTCAACTACTCTGAATTGTAACCTTTGGCGCTAAGACGGGCGAGGGGATTCGGGCCGCGCCGCGGCGGCGCCGCGCCGGGGCGCTTACACTGATTGCGTATGCCCACTGACGACAGCCACGGCCCGCCGTGCCTTCATCCCGCGCCGGGAGGACCCGGCATCGAACCCCGCTGGACGCGCGGCGCCAAGGACGCGGTGGGGACGGCCTATGCCGTTTCCAGCCGCGTCTGGTTCACGATCGCGCAGGGGGTGGTGACGGAGGTCTACTACCCGACGATTGACCGTCCGCAGATTCGCGACTGGCAGTTGCTGGTCACCGACGGCAGCAGCTTTTTCCACGACGAGCGGCGGCGGATGACCAGCGCCATCGAATCGCTGGCGCCGGAGGCGCTGGGCTATCGCATCGTCAAGCAGGATCCGGAGGGGCGGTACCGCATCACCAAGGAGGTGCTGGCCGATCCGCATCAAGCCTGCGTGCTGATGTCGGGGCGGCTGGAGACGCTGGGGCCAGTGGCGGCGCCGCTGCGGCTGCTGGCGCTGTGCGCGCCGCACCTGGGCGTCGGCGGCTGGGGCAACTCCATTCAAATGTGCCAGGTCGCGGGGCGATGGATGCTGACCGGGAACAAGGATGGGGTATGGCTGGCGATGGGCGCCAACGTGCCGATCGTGGCCTTTTCCTGCGGCTATGTAGGGGTGAACGACGGCTGGAATCAGCTCAGCAAGGCCTATGAGCTGCGGGAGCGATACGATTGCGCCGGGCCGGGGAACGTGGCGGGCACCGTGGAGCTGGACATCGCCAACGGCGGGCAGTTCACGCTGGGGCTGGCGCTGGGGGAGACGCTGCACAGCGCGATGAACACGCTGCTGCAATCGCTGGACGCGCCGTTCGCGGCGACGCGCACGCGCTTTCTGGAGCAGTGGCAGCGCACCAACGAGGACTGGCTGGGCCTGGACCGCTTCAGCGGCGACTGCGGGCGGTTGTACCGCAAGAGCGTGCACCTGCTGCTGGCGCATGAGGACAAGAGCTATCCGGGAGCGATGATCGCCTCGCTGAGCATTCCCTGGGGCGAGGTCAAGAGCGATTCGGATTTGGGCGGCTACCATCTGGTCTGGACGCGGGACATGGTGAAAAGCGCCGGCGGGCTGCTGGCGGCGGGGCATGCGGACACCCCGCTGCGGGCAATGATTTATTTGGCCACGTCGCAGCGGCAGAACGGCAGCTTCTATCAAAACTTTTGGGTGGATGGGCGGCCGTATTGGACCGGGCAGCAACTGGACGAAACGGCGTTTCCCATCCTGCTGGCCTGGCGGCTGCATCAGGTGCAGGCGCTGCGCGAGTTCGACCCCTACGAGATGGTGATGAAGGCGGCGGGGTTCTTGATCGGCTTCGGGCCGGTGACGCCGGAGGAGCGGTGGGAGGAGGCCTCGGGTTATTCGCCCTCGACGCTGGCGGCGATCATCGCGGCGGTGACCTGCGCGGCGGGGTTCGCGCGGGAGCGGGGCGACGCGGCGACGGCGGATTTCATCCAGGGCTACGGCGACTTCTTGAGCGCGCATTTGGAGGAATGGACGGTGACCTCGCCGCATGCCGATGGCGCGGCGGTGGCGCCGGGGATTGGGCCGCATTACATGCGCATCCTGCCGGTGCCGCGCGGGGCGGTCGAGCCGGCGGGCGGCAAGGACCGGGCGGTGCTGACGCTGGCCAACCGGCCGCCGGGCAAGCGCTATTCCTTTCCCGCCGCGGCGATCGTGGATCAGGGATTTTTGGAGCTGGTGCGCTACGGCATCCGGCGGGCGCAGGATCCGATCATCCTGGAATCGGTGCGGGCGGTGGATGCGCTGCTGAAGGTGAACACGCCTTACGGACCCTGCTGGCGGCGCTACAACCACGACGGCTACGGGCAGAAGGACGACGGCTCCGCCTACACGGGATGGGGGCGGGGACGGGCCTGGCCG
>JAKAUF010000271.1 GCA_021827785.1 Acidobacteriota bacterium
CGCACCATCAAGCGGGACGGAACCGTGGTGCTGCCTACCATCCCTCCCGGAGCGCAGAGCGTGACCATGCCGGCGCTGGCGCCCGGCGATTTTATCGAGGTCGCCTACATCATGCACACGCCCGCCTCCCAGGTCGTGCCCGGCGCCCTCAACAACAACATGTTCTTCGTCTTCAATTCCACCCAGCAGCCGTACCACTTTTCCGAGTACGTGGTGCTGACGAAGAAGGGGGAGCCGCTGATGATCAACACCGCGCGTTTTCCCCATCCGGCGAAGGTCACCGACGTCGGGGATTGGGTGGCGCACCGGTGGCTGATCCAGCACACGCGCATCCTGGGCGTGGAACCCAACATGCCGCCGGAGCAGGATCTGGTGCCGCGGGTATGGGTCAGCAGTCCGCTCACCTGGAATGAAATCAGCGAATCCTACGGCAACGCCACCTTCGCCGTGCGGCGCACGACCGCGGCCATGCGGGCGGCCGCCCTGAAGGCCGCCGGTCCGGCTGGCGCCGGCCCTCCAGTGCGTGCGCGGCGGGTATTTCGCTGGGTGGTGAATCACATCCATCCCGCCGCCGGACCCGCGCTGGCGCCCGCCCGGCAGGCTTTCGTGGACGGCAGCGGCAACCGCCTGGCGGTGTTCTTGGCCCTGCTTTCGGCGGCCCACGTGCGGTGGCAGTTGGTGCTGGCCCGCCCGGTCACGGACCACTCCACCTTGAAAATCCCCAACATTTTCAGCTTCCAATACCCGCTGGTGCGGGTGCAGGGGAAGGATGGACATGGGGTTTGGTTCGATTTGAACAGCGACTTCGCCCGTGCCGGCTACGTCAACCCAGCGTTCCGCGGGGGTACGGCGCTGGTGGCGGGGGTGCCCAAGGGCAGTCCGTTCCTTACCGTCCCCGCCGCTTCCTCGCCGTTGGATGAGTTGGCGACGGATGCCGCCATTCAGGTCCACGCCAATGGCGATGCGTCGCTAACGCTGACGCTGCATTTCCGCGGACCGCTGGGGCAGGAGATTCGCCGCACGCTGCAGAGCGTGCCGGCGGCGCAACTGCCGCAGATCTACCAGCAAGTGCTGCTCCGCAACTATCCCAACGCCACCTCCTCGGGCGGCAAGGTGGTGGGGCTGAATGCACGCGACCACGCGCTAAGCATCGTCGTCAATGCGTCCATTCCCAACTTCGTGCAGATTGACGGCAATCAGTGGGAACTGGACCGGCTGGCGGGTCCGGTGGGAGTGTTGGCGCGGTATGCCCAACTGCCCAGCCGCGTGCGTCCGCTGGTCATTCCCGCCGAGAGCTATGAGACGACTCGCGTCCAGGTGCGCTTGCCCGCCAATCTGACGGCGCCGTCCACGCCCAGCGACCTGCATTTGACCAGTCCCTTCGGGTCGTTCCAAGCCACGTACCGCGTCACCGGCGCGGAGCTGACGCTGAACCGCTCCATTGACCTGCCCGCCGCTTACATTCTTCCCAGCCGCTATGGCGCCTTCCGCCGCTTCAGCAAGCAGGTGGACAGCCAAGACCATCTGCCCATCACCGGCGTGGTGCAGGCGCCGGCGCACTGATTCTTGCGCTGCGGGGCGCCGCCCGCCGCCGGCGGGAGCGGACAAGGCCGTCCGCGCCCCCCGGTGCGGCCGGCAACGGGCGGCTGATCCGCCTCCGTCAATTTGTTTTATCCTTATGCTTATGGCTTACGTCATCGCCGAGCCCTGCATCGGGGTCAAGGACAGCGCCTGCGTGGATGCCTGCCCGGTGGATTGCATCCACCCCAAGAAAGACGAAGCGGACTTCGAATCCGCCGATCAACTGTTCATTGACCCGGTCGAGTGTATTGACTGCGGCGCCTGCGTCCCGGTCTGTCCGGTGTCGGCGATCTTCGCCCTGGACGATCTGCCGGAGAAGTGGCAGGCGTTCACGGAGAAGAACAGCAAACATTTTGGCCGCTAGCTGGCTCCGGCCCGCCTAGCCCCGCCGCGCCCAGCCTAGCCCCGGTTCCGAGCCATGCCGCGCAAGACCGTTCTGATTCCGCTGTTGGCTCTACTGTTGGCCGCCGCCGCGCCCGCGGCGGTGAAGCCCAAGCTCGGGGTCTACAAGGGCTACGTGCAGGTGTTCAGCCACGTGGCGGTGACGGTGCGCAGCCAATACAACCGCAACGCCCTGGTTACGTTCACCTATTCGGGGAACCTGCGGCAGCAGCTGCTGAACCGGCATTTGGTCTACGGCGAGAAAATCACCGTCTATTACCAGCCCACTTCGCTGCTGGCAGTGCGCATCCAGGCCAAACAGTACCCCGGCAGCTAGACCCTTTTCCGTTACCCCCGGCGCGGAACCGCCGCGACGGCCGAGGCTCCCACCGCGGCGCCTCCAGCTACGGCGCGCCGAAACCCTCCAGCGAGCGCAGGGCGGAATCGTCCACGCTGGTGTTCATGGCGAATAAGTCGGCCAGGAAGCGCTCGGGATTCAATTCCCAAAACCGCCGCAAGGAGAGCTCGGTAATTGTCTGCCGGACCAAGCTGGATTCCCGCAGCACCGCCACGGTCGCATATCCCTGTCGCCGCCGCAGCTCCCCATGGCGGCGCGCGGCTTCAGCGCGAGCCACCATCGTCAACCGGTGCGGCGTGCGCAGGTTCGCCACGACCTCGGCCAGCACTTCCTCGAGGTCGTCCAGCCGTTCCTTCCGGGACAACGCGACCATTGCAACCAGGGGGTCCGCTTCGGCCCGCGCCAGCCATTCCTCCACCAGATCCCGCCGGTATTTTTCGATCAACCCGGCTAGATCCAAATGGGGCGCGGGCGCGCTTACCGGCGCGGCCAGCCATTCGACGGCGGTTTCCAGCGACTCCGGGTGCACGGGCTTGACGAAGGTGCGATCCACGAACGACTGGATGGTCGTCCATGCCGCGGCGAAATCGGGCAAGCCGGTGAGCAAGATGACGCCGGCGGAGGGGCGCATTTGCTTCAGCGCCCCGGCCAGAATGAAGCCGCTGCCACGGCCGCCGACGTCGAGGTCGGTGAGGAGCGCATCGTACTCCTCGGTCGCGAGTCGGCGCAGCGCGTCGGAGGCGGCGGTGCAGCTTTCGGCGGCGTAGCCGCGCAAGCGCAGGAACTCAGCGTTGAGGGCGGCGATGTCCGCTTCGTCATCCACCACCAAGATTCGCTTGGCCACCATGCTCGTTGGATGCCGCCGTGGCCTCCGCAGTCAGTCCGTGCTCTGGCGCTGCGCCGCGCGGGCCGGCGCGACCGCCCGATAGGCGTAGACGCCAAAATTGAGCACGCACACCGCCACCGCGCCGGTGATGATCTCCCGGTCGGACAGGTTGGGATAGACGAACGCCTGCAAATAATGCAGCAGGAATGCGCCGCGATACGCCGCCTCGCCGGCCCGCGCATCCAAATCCTGTTCCAGCAGCGTCAGCGGGCAGGGCCACGGCGCCAGCTCGATCACGACGCCCCACGCCAGGGAGGCGAGATGCAGGCCGGTGAGCCATTTGCGGCCGCGGGTCCAAAAGGCGCCCAGGGCGACCCAGACGATAAACAGCGCATGCAGCGCCAGCACCGCCGTGGCCAGGTCCGCGTATGCCGTCACTCTGGACGTTGCCTCCCGCCTCTGCCCGCCGTGCGTCCCGCCGCTAGGGACACCGCCATTCCCGCCGCTCCGGACCCAGCAGCTTCTCCGCCGCTTCCGGACCCCAACTGCCGGCCGCATAGGGCATGGGTGGTTCGTCGGCCTGGTCCCGCAGCGCCAGCACCGGGGCCAGCACGCGCCAGGCGTATTCCGCCTCATCGCGCCGCGTGAACAGCGTGCCGTCGCCGCGCAGCGCGTCCAGCAGCAGGGTTTCATAGGCGGTCGGCGCGGAGGCCGGAGTGATTTGGCGGTAGCGGAAGTCCATGTCCACCGGCTGCAGCTGAACGCCCAGCCCTGGCTGCTTCACCTCGAAGCACAGCGACATGCCTTCTTCGGGCTGAATGCGCAGCCGCAGACTATTGGGCGCCAGGCATTGCTGCTGGGCGGCGGTGAACAGCCGGTGCGGCATTTGCTTGAACGCGATCGCGACCTCGGTCACCGCCTTGGCCAGCCGCTTGCCGGTGCGCAGGAAGAACGGCGTTCCCGCCCAGCGCCAATTGTCCACGTACACCCGCAGGGCGACAAAGGTCTCGGTGCGGGAGCCGGGGCGGACGCCATGTTCCTGCAAGTATCCGCGCGCCGGCTGGCCGCCGCTCTCGCCTTCCGTGTATTGGCCGAAGACCACTTCCTCGCCGCGCACGCCGCGCAGCGGGCGCAGGGAGCGCAGGACCTTGGCTTTCTCGTCGCGGACGGCGTCGGCGTCGAATGCGGCCGGCGGCTCCATGGCGGTCAGCGTCAGCAGCTGCAGCAAATGGTTCTGCACCATGTCCCGCAGCGCCCCGGCGGTGTCGTAATAGCCGGCGCGGTCCTCGGCGCCGATGGTTTCCGCCGCGGTAATCTGCACGTGGTCCACGAACTTCTGGTTCCACAGCGGCTCGAAGATGGCGTTGGCGAAGCGGAACATCAGGATGTTCTGCACCGTTTCCTTGCCCAGGTAATGGTCAATGCGGAACACCTGATCCTCGGCGAAGGCTTCCAGCACCACCCGGTTCAGTTCCTGCGCCGAGGCCAAATCCACCCCAAAGGGCTTTTCCACGATGATCCGCCGCCAGCCCCCGTCCGATTTGGCCAGCCCATGTCCGGCCAGCGCCTGGATGACGGGTTCGTAGGCGACGGGCGGCGTCGCCAGGTAAAACAGGGCATTCACCGGCCGGCCGTGGTCGTGGCGCAGCCGCGCCTTCAAACGCTCATAGCCGCCATCGCCGCCGTCATAGGCGCCATGCACGTAACAGACGGTGCGCGCGAAGCCTTCCCAAGCGGCGGGGTCGAAGTCCTCGGCAGGGAGAAATTCGGTGATGCCCTTGCGCAGCCGCGCGCGGAACCGTTCGTCGTCCCATTCGCCGCGGGCGAAGCCGATGAGGCGAAAGCCTTCGCCCAGCCGCCCGGCGCGGTACAAGCGGTAGAGCGCCGGCGCCAATTTGCGGTAGGCCAAATCGCCGGTGGCGCCAAAGATGACGATGGTGGCGGGGCCGGCGGCGCCATTGGCCGGCGGCGGCGGGGGAGAGTCCTTCACCCTTTCATTATGGCGGACAGGCGCGCGCGGCAGCGCCTAATGGCTGCCGGCGGTTGCGGCGATGGCCTGTTCAACCCGCGACTGGCCGGCGCGCAGCGCCGCCTCCGAGCGCGCCTCGACGTTCAGGCGCAACAGCGGCTCGGTATTGGAAGGCCGGAGATTGAACCGCCAGTCGCTGTAGGCGGCCGACAGCCCGTCGGTGAAGTCCTGCGCGGCGTCGCCGAACCGCGGGGTCACCGCCGCCACCACCGCCTTGGGATCGGCCACCTCGAAGTTGATCTCTCCGGAAACGAAGTATTTGGCCCGCAGCGGCCGGACGAACTCCTCCAGCGTCTTTTGTTCCCGGCCCAGCAACTCCAGCAAAATCAGCAGCGGAATCATGCCGTTGTCGCGGAACCAATTGCGGCGGAAGTAAAAATGCGCCGACATCTCGCCGCCGAACTCCGCTCCGCTCTCCCGCATCTTGTCGGGGATGATGGTCATGCCCGCCCGGCTGAGCACCGTCTTGCCGCCCAGTTCGGCAATGGTCTCCTGGGTGGCCCAAATGCTGCGCGGGTCAATGACGATGGTCGCCCCCGGGGTGCGGCGCAGGACGGAACGCGCCAAAATCGCGGTGGCGAAATACCCGCTGAGAAAATATCCCGTCCCGTCCACGAAGAAGCAGCGGTCCCCGTCGGCGTCCCAGGCGGCGCCCAAGTCCGCCTTTTCGTTCCGCACCGCGGCGCAGAGCTCGTCATGGTTTTCCGGCAGCAGGGGATTGGGCACGCCCCCGGGCACGGGAAACGTTCCGTCCGGCTCCCCGTGCCGGGCGATGATCTCGATGGGCAGCCGGCCGCGCGCGACCACGCGCTGTAAGACCTTCACCTGCATGCCGCAGTTGCCGTCCGCGACCAGCCGCACTTTTGGGATGAGGGCGGTGTCCACGTAGGACAGCACGTAGTCGGCGAACTCATCCCACAGGTCCCGCTCCTCGCGCCGGCCGCGCGGCCCGGTGTAGGCGGCGGGCCCACCCGCCTGGATCTCCGCCAGCGCCCGGTCCCGCACCGCAATCAGCCCGCTGTCGAGCGCCAACGGCTGGGCGCCGCGGCGGCAGAAGTTGAAGCCGTTCCAGTCCTTGGGATTGTGCGACGCGGAGATGGTGAAGCCGCCGTCCACCGGCAGCGTGGCCGCGGCGAAATAGAACATGTCGGTGGAGACCACGCCGATATCCAGCACGTTCACCCCGGCGGCCAGAAGCGCCTCGGTCGCCGCCGCCGCCAGTTTGCCCCCGGAGGCGCGCACATCCCGCGCCACCACCAGCGTTTTGGCCTGCACCACCGCGGCAAAGGCCCGCGCAATCGCCGCCGCGCCGGCCTCATCCAGTTGGCTGGGGTACAAGCCGCGGGCATCGTAGCTTTTGAAGATGGCTGGATCGAGCATGGACTTTCCTTCCCGTCCGGGGCAGGCGCAAAGCCTCCCGCCGGCGGCGGGCATAGTGATGGTGGCGGCGAGTGGACTCGAACCACTGACCTACGGATTATGAGACCGTCGCTCTAACCGGCTGAGCTACGCCGCCACGGGCTGGAACTTCAATCCTATCATCAGCTTGCCAAACGGGTGATGGGCCGCCGCAGGGTTCTTACGAGGCGTTCCCGGGGAACTTGCGTCCGGCGCACGGGCGCCGGCGGTTCGGTGTCCGTCGTCCGTCCAACCTCGGTTCTGGTCGGCGCATCGCCTGGAACAATGCGGCGAAATCGCTCGATGCGCGTTTGGCCATGGCTGGCCGTGGGGATCGGCATCGGCTGGCTGACCGCGCCGCGGCGCGGCAGCTCGGTCCGCGCCCGCATCCGGCAAAAAGCCTGGCATTGGAGCCGTACGGCCCTCCGCTACGCCAGCCGGCGCGGCCGTGACTGGCGCAATCGCCTCGCCGGAACCGCCGTCGAACTGCGCCGCGCCACCCGCCCGGAGCCCGCCGTGGCGCCGGTGACGCTGCTTCTTCGTGGAAGATCGG
>JAKAUF010000073.1 GCA_021827785.1 Acidobacteriota bacterium
GAAGCGACGCCGGCGATGCCGCACAGGAGGCGACGCCAGCGGCGGCGGAGATCGCCATTGAAAAGCTGGTCTATGGCGGCGATGGCTTGGGGCGCTGGCCGGGGGGCAAGGCGGCGTTCGTGGCGTTTACCCTGCCGGGCGAGCGGGTGCGCGCCGTGCGGGAAGCGGAGAAGCCGGGCTATCTGCGGGCGCGGGTGGCGGAGGTCCTGACGCCGGCGCCGGAGCGCGTGGCGCCCGGCTGCGAATATTTTTTGCGCTGCGGCGGCTGCCAGTTGCAGCACGCGGCGGCGGAACGCCAACTGGAACTGAAGCGCGAAGTCCTGCGGGAGACGCTGGCGCGCACCGGCGGCGTGGCGTGGGAGGGCGAGATCGGGCTGCACGCTTCGCCGCCTTGGGGCTACCGCAACCGCGTGCGGCTGCGCTGGGGCCCGGGCGGGCTGGGCTATTACGCGCGGGACAGCCATGCGATCGTGGCCGTGGCGCATTGTCCCATCGCCAGCCCGGCGCTGGATGCAGCGATCCGGGCGATGGCGTCCGCCGGCGCGCCGCCGGCGACGGCGCGGGAGCTGGAGCTGGCGGCGGATGGCGCGGACCGCGCGATCATGGCCGGCGTGACGTTCGCGCGCCTGGGCCCGGAGGAGCGGGCGTTCGC
Source organism: Acidobacteriota bacterium (assembly GCA_021827785.1). GTDB lineage: Bacteria > Acidobacteriota > Terriglobia > Terriglobales > SCQP01 > JAKAUF01. The sequence continues at coordinate 653 of JAKAUF010000073.1, forward strand.
CGCCGGCTTGTTGGAGCGCATCCCCGGCTGCATCTCCGCCGCGGCCGGCACGGCGGATGCTGGCCGGAGCGGCGACGGTTCCCACGGCGAAGCCTCGCGTGGCGAGGGGTCTCGGCGCGCGCAGCCGCGGGCGGAAGGCGCCGAACGTTCGGAGGCGGTGGTGGCCGGCGCCGGCAGTTTGACGTATTCCGTTGGCGATTACCAGTATCGCGTCAGCCACGGGTCGTTCTTCCAGGCCAACCGGTTTCTGCTGCCGGAGCTGGCGGCGGCGGTGACGCGGGGCGCGGACGGCGAGCCCGCCGGCGGGGAACAGGCGGTGGATTTGTTCAGCGGCGTCGGCTTATTCGCGCTGCCGCTGGCGGCGCGTTTTGCCCGGGTCAGCGCGGTGGAGAACGGACCTGCCGCGGCGCGCGATCTGCGTTGGAACGCCGGCGCGGCGGAAAATGTGCGCGTATTCGCCGAACCCGCGGAGGCGTATCTGCGGCGCCGGCGCGGGCCCCTGGACCTGCTGGTCGCGGATCCGCCGCGCACCGGCCTGGGGGCGAAGCTGGTGGCGGCGGTGGCGGCCGCGGCGCCGCGGCGGATGCATTATTTGTCCTGCGATCCGGCGACCTTGGCGCGGGACCTGCGCGCCTTGGCGGCGGCGCTGCCGCTGGAGATCGAGAGCATCGAACTCTTCGACCTGTTTCCGCAGACGTTTCACGTCGAGACGCTGGTGCGCCTGCGGCTGCGCTCCTAGCCGCCGGCCGCGCGGGCGCGGCGCGGCTGCCGCCGCCATTTGAAGACTTCCATCACCGCCAAAATGGACGCCGCCGCCAGCAGGGTGAGCGCCCAATGCCCGAGCGAGATCGGCGCCACCTGGAGCAGCCGCTCGAGGGGCGGAAAATGCATGGCGAAGAGGTGAATGCCCTGGGCGACGGCGACGCCGACGACGAGAACCCAATTGCGCCGCAACGGGACGCGGAAGGCGGAGACGTATTCCGAGCGGCAATTGAAGACGTGGAAATTTTCCAGCAAGACCATCAGCAACAGCAGGTGATTGCGGGCCTGCATGATGCCCAGGCCGGCGAGGAAATAGAGGCTGGCATACGCCACCAAGCCGATGGTGGCGCCGGCCACGACGGTCTCCTGGATCATCAGGCGATTGAAGATGCCCTCGCTGGGCGGGCGCGGCGGCCGGCGGATGGCGCCCGCCTCGCCGCCCTCGAAGGCCAGCGCCACGTCCTGAACGCCGTTGGTCACCAGGTTCAGCCACAGCAGTTGCACCGGCGTCAGCGGCGCCGGCAGCCCCGTCAGCAGGGCCAAGGTGAACAGCAGAACCTCCGCCGCGCCGGTGGCGACCAGCAGGTAAATGACCTTGCGGACGTTGTCGTAGGCGAAGCGCCCCTCCTCGATGCCCGCTTCGATGGAGGCGAAGTTGTCGTCGGCGATGATGATGGCGGCGGTGTCCTTGGCCACGTCGGCGCCCGAACCCATGGCCACGCCGATATTGGCGCGCCGCAGGGCGGGGGCGTCATTGGCGCCGTCGCCGGTCACGGCGACGAAGTGGCCCAGCCGGCCGAGCGCGTCCACGATGTCCAGTTTCTGCGCCGGGCTGACGCGGGCGAAGACGCGCGCCCGCCGCACCGTGTCCAAAAACAGGGGCACCTCCGGCGAGCCGATGGCGGCCAGTTGCGGGCCGGTGACGGGGCTCTCGCCGGCGCGGGCGATGCCCAGTTCGCGGGCGATGGCCAGGGCGGTGCGGGGATGGTCGCCGGTCACCATCAGGACTTCCACGCCGGCCTGGCGGCATTTGGCGACAGCGGCCTTCACCTCCGGTCGTGGCGGGTCGAGCAACCCGGCCAATCCCAGCAGTTGGAGCGGCGGCAGGTCGTCCGCGGCCAGGGCCGGCGCCGCCGCTTCCGGCGTGGCGGCTTCCCATTCCGCCGCGGCCTCGGCGATGGCGATCACGCGATGGCCATCTCCGGTCAGCGCCGCCACCGCGGCCTCGACCGCGGCGGAGTGCAGCGGCTCCGGCCCCGCCGCGCCCCGCATGCTCTGGCAGCGGGGCAGCACGACCTCCGGTGCGCCCTTCACCACCACATAGCTGCGGCCGCCGTCGCGCACGTACCGGGCGGCGAAGGCGCGCTCCGATTCGTAGGGCAATTCGGCCAGTGTCGTGGTCTCCCGCGCCACGGCATCCGGCGCCAGACCGAAGGCCAGGCCCAATTGCCAAAAGGCCACGTCCACGGCATCGCCGGCGAAGCGCCAGCTCGCCGGCGGCGTCTCGCCGCCGGGGCTGGCGCCGGGGCTGGCCGGGCCGGCGTGAGCGGATGCCTCATTGCATAGGACGCCGGCGCGCACCAGGCGCCGCAGCAACCGCTCGCCGGCCGCCGCAGGTGGGGCGCTGGAGGTCCAGAGTTGGCCATCCGGCAGCCAGATGGCGGTGACGGTTTGCTGGTTGCGGGTCAGCGTGCCCGTCTTATCGCTGGCGATGCAGGTGCAGCTTCCCAAGCCTTCGACCGCGGTCAGCTTGCGGACGATCACCTGGCGCCGCGCCATGCGGCTGGTGGCGATGGACAATGCGACGGTCATGGCCACGGGCAGGCCTTCCGGAATCGCCGAAACCGCCAGCGCCACGGCGAGGAAAAAGACCTCCAGCAGCGGCATGCCCTGGGCGAAGGCCACCACGCCCAGCACGCCGGCGGCGGCCAGCACCAGCCAGCTAATTTGCCGCGCGAACCGCTCCATGCGCAGCACCAGCGGCGGCTTGGCGCTGGTTGCGCCGCCGACGTCGCGAACGATCTTGCCCACCTCCGTGCGCGCGCCGGTGGCCACCACCCAGCCCGCGCCGCGGCCGGCGGCGACGATGGAGCCGGCGTAAGCCATATTGCGGCGGTCAGCGAGGGGCAGATCAGCGGCGAGCGGCATTGGGCGCTTTTCCACCGGCAAGGATTCGCCGGTCAGCAGCGCCTCATCCACCGTTAGGTGGTTCGCGGCCGTCAGGCGCAGGTCGGCGGGCACCCGCGCGCCGGATTCCAAGTACACCAGGTCGCCGGGCGCCAGTTCCTCGGCGTTGACCTCCGCCAGCGCGCCGCTGCGCCGCACCCGCGCCGTCACGCGCAGCAGTTGCTGCAAGCTGGCGGCGCTGCGCTCCGCCTTCCATTCCTGGAAGGCGCCGAGACCGGCATTGAGCAGGACGACCGCGAGGATAAATCCGGCGTCGCGGGCATCGCCCAGCGAGGCGGAAACCACCGCCGCGGCCAGCAGGATGTAAATCAGCGGGCTAAGGAACTGGTGCAGGAAAATGGCCGGTGCGGTGGGCGGCGGCTTGACCGGCAGCAGGTTGCGTCCGAACTCGCGCAGCCGCAATGCCGCCTCGGCCGCGGTCAGGCCCTCCCGCGAAGTCTCGATCTTTTCGCGGACCTCGTCTTCCGCCAGCGCGTGCCAGGAAATTTCCGCGGGGTCCGCAGGGCCGCCGGCGCGGGCGCGACCATGCACGGCAGGGGCTTGGCGGGCCTTGGCCTTTCGCTTCTTCCACCAACCGTCGCTGCGCGGCGACGCCATCCCTCGCCAGAATAAGCCCATCGGTAGGGCGTCGGCATGCCGGCTAGCCGCCCTGATGATGGCGCAACCAACGCATCGCCAGAATATCGGTGGAGGAATAGACGACGATGGAAAGGGCGATGGTGACGGCGTTCAGCGGTTGGAACCGGCCCGAGGCGCCGAAATAGCGGCTGCCCTCCGGCGCGGCCCCCGCGTGTGGATTTGGACCGCATTCGCCGCGAGTGCCACCAGGCGAAAATGGGCAAATGATCCCGGGAGTTGGTCGGGGCGGCCGGATTGGGCCATGTTCGCCGGGCTCGTCGGCCGCGATTGTGGCTGGCGGCGTGGCCGTCAGCATCGGGGAATCTCTCAGGCCAATAGGGCCAGCATGGTCCCGCGCATTTACGCCCGGGCGTGGCTGGCGGCGTACCTATATGGCCGGAGATAATCAACCACCACCCACGCAGCCGCGGCAATAGCCACGGTTTGCGCGGCTTCCGTCCAGTTGCCCAAGCTGTGCGGGTTGGCAAGAATCGCGGGCAGCCAGACCAGCACGGCAAACCCGCCCAACATCCCGGTAAGCAGTTTGCTGGCAAGCAGAGCCGCGCGGCCGGACCACAGCGCGGCCGCGGCCAGTCCAAACGCCACCGTGGTCGCGATCGCCCAGAACATTGGGCCTGGAGGGATCAATCGCGGCACGAAACTTGCGGTGAGAGGGAGATAGAAAAGTTGTCCCAACGTGAAGGACACGACGCAGAGGCTAAAACACAGATAGCCGATGCGAGCTGCCGGCGAAGGCCAGGATGGCTCGCGGCTTGGCGCCGCGCCCAATACAATCAGCGCCGCGGCGAGTTGGGAGAACACCTCGAAAAAGTTGCCCCAGTAAAAGTAAACCAGCGGATGGCGGGCAATCGGCGGTAGGCAGAAGAGCAGGTAGACCACCGAGATTCCGCCTAGGAGGAGAGCGCCCAGCCGCGCCGTCCTGGCCGGCTGCATCGCCAGGCCTCCGAGGAGCTCCACGGCGGCGGCAGCATGGACGAGCGCGGAGTTGCGGAAAATGCCGCCTACGCTTTGCCAAACATCAAAGTCGCCCCATCGCAGCATGAGAATGCCGATGAGAATTGCCGCCAATCCGAACAGGCGACGGCCGACATGGCTTCGCGCTGTCTCGCCATCGAACCAGGACCGAACCGGGATCGCCATTTTGGGAACCTACACGCGCGCCCAGCATAACCCACGGCCGTCGCTCGGGGTGAAAGGTGGCCGCAAGGTTATGGTCGCCACGGTCCGGCAAGGGTCGCTCGACAATCGGCCGCCCAGGGGACGAAGTAGGCGCGGGAAAGCTGCGAAATTCCCTGTGCGCCCGCGGCGCGCGGCAGAAGAACGCCGCGGCCCGACCCCGGCAAGAGCCGCGGCCCCCGCGTTTGGCGCCAAGCAGTGAATGCGTGGTCGGGGCGGCCGGATTTGAACCGGCGACCACCTGCGCCCAAGGCAGGTGCGCTACCAGGCTGCGCTACGCCCCGTTTGGTTATTATCGCCGACCGTGCCGAGCGCCGTCGCGCGGCCGGGAAGGAGCGGCCGGGAAGGGGCGGCAGGGAAGAGACGGCCAGGCGGCGTGCCCGCCGGCGGCGCGGCCCGCGGAGCCATGCTGCGGCCGCCGCCCCCTTTTTGGGCGGGTGCGTGGATTCGCCGCCACCGGCTGGTGGGCCTGGACGGCTAAACTGGGCTCTACCGTGCCTCGTACCGCCGCATCGCCCGCCTCGTCGCCCGCCTCGTCGCCCGCCTCCGCCGCTTCCGCCGCGCCGCCCGCCGATCTGTATTTGATTGACACGATGGGCTACATTTTTCGCGCCTATCATGCCCTGCCGCGGCTGTCGAACTCGCGCGGGGTGCCCACGCAGGCGGTGCTCGGGTTCACCAACATGCTGCGCAAATTGCTGGCCCAGGCGAATCCGCCGGCGGTCGCGGCGGCCTACGACTTGGCCGGTCCGACGTTTCGCGAGGAGGAGTTCGCCGCCTACAAGGCGCAGCGGCCGGCGATGCCGGAGGATTTGGGGCCGCAGCTGCCGCTGATCCGGCGCGTGCTTGAGGCGCACCGCGTGGCCATCTTGGAATCGCCCAGCTTTGAGGCCGACGACGTGATCGGCACCTTGGCGCGGCAGGCGGCGGCCCAGGGCCGGCGCGTGGTGATCGTCTCCAGCGACAAGGACATGCTGCAACTGGTCAACGACCATGTCTGCGTGCTCATTCCCACCCGCGGCGACATGGTCTGCGGGCCGGCGGAGGTGGAGCAGTTGCTGGGCGTGCGGCCGGAGCAGGTGGCGGACTTGCTGGCGCTGCGCGGCGACAGCGTGGACAATATTCCCGGCGCGCCGGGCATTGGCGAAAAAGGCGCCAAGGATTTGATTCAGCGGTTTGGCTCGGTGGAAAGCGCCATCGCCCATGCCGCCGAAGTGGAGCGCAAGACCTATCGCGAGTCGCTGCAAAATCACGCCGAGCAAATCCGCATGAGCCGGCGGCTGGCGACCATCAAAACCGATGTGCCGCTGGCGCTGGATTGGGAGCAACTGCGGCGCCAGCCGGCGGATGTGGCGGCCTGCCGCGAGCTGTTTACCGAGCTGGAATTTTCCGGCCTGCTGCGGGCATTGGGGGCGGAAGCGACGGCCGGCGGCGCGGGCAGCGGTGATGCCGGCGCCGGCTTGGTTCCCGCTGCCGCGGCCGAGTTGAACCTGAGCGGCGGGGAGACGGCGGATGCGGCGGCCATCGCCGCCTGGCTGGCGAGCCGTCCCAAAGGCCCGTGGGCGCTGTTGGCGGGCGATGGAGGGCTCGATTGGAGTGACGGCGAAAAATCGCTGCGTTGGGCGCCCGCGGTAACCCCCGATGGCGCCCGGCTGGGCGCGGCGCTGCAAACGGCTTTCGCCGCAAAGGATACGGCGAGATCG
>JAKAUF010000226.1 GCA_021827785.1 Acidobacteriota bacterium
CGCCGAGAGCGAAGCGCCCAAGATCATTGCCCCATTTCGCGCGGCCCTGAACCTCCGCCAGCATCGGCTGTTTTCCGGCGCCATCCGCCCGGAAGATCTCTCCCGCTGGGGCCGTCTGTTCTTCCGCGCCTGCGGCTGCCGCTACGGCGACTATCGCGACTGGGACCGCATCGAGCGCTGGGCGGCGGAAATCGCCGCCGACTGCGCCGCCGCCGCTGGCGCGCAACGCAGCGCGTAGGCGGCGACCCGCGCCCGGCGGGGCTGCGGTCGGGCGCGGCCCGCGCCCGGCGGTCCGGGGTTGGCCGCGATATGATGGAAAGACGCCGGCGCCGGCCCGCCTTCGCGCCACGCGCTTCCCCGACATGCGGGGCGGTAGCTCAATGGTAGAGCATTGCCCTTTTAAGGCAAGGGTTCTGGGTTCGAGTCCCAGCCGCCTCACTTCCCGACCCGGGCCAGACCGGGTTGGCCGCCCCAACGGACGCGCTGCTTTTCCGCCTTGTTCAACGGGCGGCCCGCGTCGCGCGAGCAGGCGGGTGCCCCCGCTGCCTCGCCCAACGGGACGGGGTAGAATGCTGCATGTTTCAGACCGCGTTCTTTCGGGCGCATGAGGCCGTCTTCGCCCTCGTCGCGCCCAGCACCGCGAACGTCCAGGGGCTCGCGACGGCTTTCTGCCTGGAGGACGCCGGTCGGCGGTATTACATCACGGCAGCGCATGCCGTAAGCGGGTTCGCTGCGGTCAGTCTAGTGCGCACCATTGGCCTTCGGGCGGAGTTTCCGTTCGAGGTTGAGCGGTCCGATCCCTCCCTCGACCTGGCCGTTCTGCGGCCCCGCGCCGAGCCGCCCGGCGGGCCCGCCCTAAATATGGCGTCCGGACCGGCCCAGTACGGGATGAGCGCCTGTGTCGTTGGGTATCCCGTGACAGTCCGCCGTCCCGGCATGCCGCCGATGTTGAACGTGCGGATCGCAGGTGGCACGGTCGCCTCCGACATCGATCTCGCGCGGGCCGCCCCGCCGCATTTCGTACAGCCCCTGGACGCATTCGAGGTTGACCAGAACCTGCACCCGGGGTTTAGCGGCTCGCCGGTCTTGGACGTTACCGGGGGCGTGATCGGGTGCGTGTCCCATTCGCTCATGCGGCCGGTGCGCGCGGCGGAGGCGTCGCCCGACACCACGCTCGCCGCGGAAGTTGACTTTACTGTCTGCGTGGGCGCTAAGACCCTCGCCCGGATCCTCAGCGCGCAAAGCGGGCCGGCTTCCAAGGGGGGTCCAGGTTAGCGATCCAGGAGCTCGGCCGTGGGCCGCCGGGCGCTCACCGCGTCGTGCGCAGGGGAACCCGCGCCCGCCACAACTGCGGGTGGGCGGTTCACGTTGCTGACCTCCCGGCCAGGCACGGCGGCGGGTCGGCGCGGCGTCGATTGTGCTAGGCGCCGCGCGGCCCGGCGCGCTCGGTGGGCGCTGGCGGGAGCGCAGGGATCGCGTCAGCGCGGCTGCAGATTGCGATGAGCCCCAGCCGACAGCACCCCGCGCCCACCAGCTTGAAAAATCCGGTGAAGGGCGATGCGCGCCTCGCGCAAAGCCGAGCACGACAGCCGACGTCGGGTGGGCGAATTTCGGCGGCGCGCGATCCGTGCTCGCAAAATACGGCCCGAGCCCAACTTCCCTCCCGGCCAATGAGACCGGTGTAAATGATTGACGGCCGCGACCCGCCCCCAGGCTCCCCTAGCCGCGGCGAGCGATGCCTCGAGGTCGCAAAGAGCTTGCCCAATCGGGTCGGCGGCAGTGGGGCCGCCCACCGCTGAAATTATGCCAACCATCGCCTGGTGAAAGGCAACGTTGCGAGGGTCCGGCCTGCGCTAATCCGCACGACGGGAGCACTCGCGCACCGGGTATTGCAGTGGGCGAGCGCCTGCGCGGCGCTCGCCCACTGCCCTCACTCCGAGACCGCGCAGCGCAGCAGGTCCGCTGCATGCTCGCGGAGCGCCCATGAGCCAGCGGCGATGAGCTCCCGGATGCGGGCCGGTGCGGCTTCACTTCGCGAAAGCGAAACGCAAAACCGCAGCCTCCCTGTCGCGGGGTCCATCTCGAAGCCGCCCTCCGGCAGCGACCAATTGATCCCGAGGATGCGCATTGCCAAGGCTACCCTTTTGGCCTCCGGGATCAGCATCGGTATATTGCCGAAAAGGAAAAGCCGCTCCTGCGGCCCAAAGAGCTGGACATCGCAGACTACGCCGGCGCTGGGCAGGCTAAATTGGATCGGCCAGAGGTCAGGGCCGGCGGTGAAGTTGACGCCCTGGTCCGTCAGCACGGAGACGCAGTCAGCCAGCAGCGGGTCAGCCGCCTCCGCGGGGGCTGGCGGCGCGACTGCGGACGCGGGTGCCACCGGCGGACCGCACGGCGCAGGGGCGGCGCTACAGCGCGGCGCCGGGGCTGGCGGAAGGGGCTTGCCTTTGGCCACGCGCTCCACAAAACGGCTGGCCCAACGGCCGCCGAAATGTTTCAGGTAATTGGCGAGCGCAGATACCGTGGCTGGTTGCCCTTGCTGCGCGAAATACCGCCGCGCCTCATCCCAGACCCTGCTTTCCGCCGCACGGGCGATTCCGGCGGCGTCAACGGCCACCGTGAGGTCGGCCGCCTTTGCCCGCGCCGTAGCGACCAGGAAGTCGTGCAAGCCGATGTATCGGCTAAACGCCTCCGCGTCAAAGTTGTTGAGGTTGACCAGGGCATTCCGCGCACCTGGCGTGTGTTGGCTGAATTGTGTCTGCATTTTAATTCTCCTTCGTTTGGAGCCCGGCCGGCAGGCGTCGGGCCCGCTAGGGTCGCGCTCGCCTGCCCATTTCATCCAAACAAAGCTGCGTGTCGCCCGCGTGCGAGGTCGAGGCTCCCGGTTACTGGTAGGTGCGTCAACGCGACCTCGGACGGGATGTACTGCGCGCCGCCCACGTGCGAGGTCGGGGCTCCCGGTTACGGGGACCGGAAAAACCACGACCAATTGTGGTTCATGGCATGAGGCCCAAGTTCTAGCTGGTTATCTTTTTGGCTCTGGCCGAAAATTGCGGTTTTGCGGACCGCCCCGACCGGGCCGGATGGCGGGCGGGCCCGGATCGGGCGACACCGCTGGATCAGCTGCGTCCTGCGGGCCAGGTCTTGAGGACGACACCGAAGCTGTCGAATGCGGAGGCGAATCGCGCGGGGTCTGGGCCAAGGTAGTGAGCCACGGAGCCCCTCGGAGCCGCCGCCGACCGCCCGTGGCGGTCGTAAAAGCGAGTTTTTCCCCGGAACAGGCAGACGGCGCCGGCAAGCTGCGTAATGCACTGAAACCAATCGGCGTCGGAGAAGTGGCTCGGCACCAAGGTACAGGCCTGACTGACCCGCCCGGCGGCATATTCCTCCGCCAGCTTCACACCGAACCGCCGTAGGAGAGCTCCCGGCAGGTACGGCGGGTTCATCCAAACGCGACCGTGCCACGGTTCCGTAAGGCCATCCCGCCCATCCTCTGGGCTGAGATAGGTCCTAGCTCCCACCCGCGGATTGGCCGCGGCACAGCTACACGGGTCGAGGTCGATGCCGCCCATCGCGGCTCGTGCGGCCGCCAGCACCTCTGGCGGCGAAAGCTCCTTTGGGGCGCGGTCCGGCGCCCGCATTAAATTCTTGCGCAGGCTGCAGAGCGAACCCTTCGCGGCGTCGCGCCAGAGCCCGGCGATCCGGGCCTCGAATACGCCCTCGGTGAGCCGCGCGGCGCGGCGCGCCTGATCCGCAAGATATTTGTCGACGCCCGCCTCCGCCAGCGTCGGCGGGCGGCTTACTGGGTTCACTCCCGACCCAGTAGCCTGGTACGGCCGCCCACCCCGGGCGAGCCCCACCGTTAGGCGCTGCTGCTCCATTAGCCGGCCCAAGTGGCGAATCGCGCGGTACCTGTACTCCAGCGCGCCGGCCAGCAGCGTCGCGTCTCGGCTTCTCCGGGCGAGCGCGGCCAGCGCGTCAGCGCGGCCGTGCACCGCCAGCACCTCGCCTACCGAACGGGCTTCCGCCAGGGCAACCGCCAATGCACGCCGCGCTGCCCGGTGGTTCGGCGCATCGACGTCCAGGGCGGGGGCTGCCGTCGCCGTTTGCACAACGAAATCCTACCGCATCCGCCGCACGGCTGCTATCCTCCCCGCCCGCCCCGGTCCGGGCCCATGCGCTTACCGTGAAGGCGAGATCCCGAAGGCGTAGCAATTTGGGCGGCTCCGCCCTCCCGGCGCCCTGGAGGCCAGCGCCGATCGTTTCCCGCCGTGGTCTCAGAACCGCCACCGCTCGCGGCGCATCAGCCCCAGGAAGCTAACGGAGGCGATGCCCGACTCGCGGCAGACATCGGGAATATAATGCGTGCGCCTCGGATTACGCTTTTCCCCGGCCGGCGTCTCTTGCGTCACCACCACCCCGCCGCGCTGTTGCGCCAGCGCGATCACGTAGGCGTCGGCCTCTTCGTGCTCCGCCTTCGGGTCACGCAGGCCGGCGAACTGGTTTTGGATGGCGACGGCTACGGCCAGCACCTCGCCTGTCGGGACGATGAGCGCGGGGTGGGCGTCAACCCATTCCTTCAGGCCGGCCGGCCCGACGGCTTCGATCTCTTCCTTTACCAGCCCCGGCGCCACGAGCCGGCCGGCGGCCACCAGGTCCTCCAGCCGGCTGAGGATTCCCGGAAATACATCCGCAGGGTAGTAACGGGCGTACCAGTCCATCAGCGAGCTGGTGTCAATGGCGTAGATCGCCGCGGGCACTTCCGCGGTCACGGCCGGCGGCCCTCGGCGGGCAGAGCTTCGCGCGGGGCGGCAAGGTTCGACCGGAGCTCATCAAAGTGATCGAATTTCAGCTCCAGATACCTGGCGGCATCAAGCGAGGTGATCCGGTTTGCCGATAGGGCCTCCAGCACAAGCTGAGCGAACGGGCGGCCAGCTCGGTTGACCGCCTTTTCCGCCGGGCTGGCGAACCCGCCCTTGCGCGGGGGCAGTGCCTTCACGTACTCGTCCCAGGCCGCCCGCCAATGCCGATACGCCTCCCATGTCATAAACCCGGATTCACGCAGGCGCGTCGCCACGGCCAGCGGCGTCACGCGAAATCGCCTCGCGATGCGCCGCACGGCGGCAATATCCCATGACGCAGGTCGCGCCAGACTCAGGACCGCCGCTTGCAGGCCGTCCTCCGGGATCAGCGCGTGGCTGGCGGCGACCTCCGCGAAGCGCTCCACGCCCGCCCATTCCCTCGCCGGCCGCGTGTCTTCCATTGCCGGGGCTTCTTGGTTACTGGCGGCGAGCATGAGGTGAACGACCTCGTGCAGCAGCGTGTAGATTTTGGTTTCCGGGATTTCCTTGCCGTTAATAGCGGCCACCGGTAATGGAGCCCGGAGCAACGCCAGGCCGCGAACCTCATCTAGGGCGACCCGGCTAAACACGAACACCAGAACGCCCAGGCGCTCCGCGGCGGTGCGCCAGCCGGCCCAGGCGCGCCAAGCATCCGGCCATGCCACCTGGGCGGCAATGTCAATTCCCAGTGCATCGCGAAGCCGACGCCCGACCTCGCCGGGCGGCTCGTCCAGACGCGCGCGGAGCCAAAACTCCGGCACTGGCTGGCCAAGTTCGCCGAGCAGGTTAATCGCGTTTTCCCGGCGCGTGAGCATTTGGCGGAGGGCGAGACGCAGCTCTGGCGACTCGTGGCCGGGCCGAACGCCCGGCAGTCGCCGGTATTCGGTGGCGAGCGGGGGGATCTGCGGCGGCCGATGGAGGAAAAAGATGCTGAGAGGCCGGCGAAGGGCGTGCGCAAGCTTCTCCACCTGCCGGATGGTCGGCTGACGCTCGCCGCGCTCCCAAGCCAAAAGGCGCTCTTCCGTAACCCCCAGGCGTTTGGCCACCGCGGCAGGCGAGTACCCGCTTTCCTGGCGCGCCCAGGAGACTAGGGCGGGGGTGACCGGCAGCGGCGGCGCGGCAGGCATGGCTAGGCCATTGTATGACGGCAAAGCGACGCAGGCCCGGAACGGTTTCCACCGTAACCCGTGCCGCTCGGGCCGGCCCTGGTGGCGCGAGAGCAGCGTGCGGTCCCCGAGCGCCGCGCGGCGGCGGGGTCCGGCGTTTGGGTGTCTAATATCCCCATGGCGGAGAACTATACCTACCGGGATATCGCCGGGATGATTGACCATTCGCTGGTCAATCCGGTGCTGACCACCGAGGAGTTGGAAGCGGGGATCGGCGTGGCGCTGGCGTTCCAAACGGCGACGGTCTGCATCCTGCCGCATTATTTGCCGCGCTGCGTGGAATTGCTGGCCGGCAGCCGGGTCGGGCCGGGCACCACGGTGGGCTTTCCGCATGGCAGCCAGACGACCGGCGCCAAGCTCGCGGAGGCGGAGGAAGCGATCCGCGCCGGCGCGGTGGAACTGGACATGGTGGCCAACATCAGCCGCGCGCGCAGCGGCGATTGGGTCTACCTGGCGCGGGAGATCCGGGAGCTGGCGCAAGCGGCGCACGCCGGCGGCGCCAAGCTGAAAGTCATTTTTGAAAACTGCTATCTCGACACCGGGACCAAGATCCGCCTCTGCGAGATCTGCGCCGAGGCGGGAGCGGACTGGGTGAAGACCTCGACCGGGTTCGGCGCCGGCGGCGCGACGATGGAAGACCTGGCGCTGATGCGGCGGCACTGCCCGCCGTCGGTGGGGGTGAAGGCGGCGGGCGGCATCCGCAGCCTGGACGCGCTGCTGGAGGCGCGAGCGCTGGGCGTCAGCCGCATTGGCGCGACGCGCACCGTGACCATGCTGAGCGAATGCCGCCAGCGGCTAGGACTGGAACCGATCCAGGCGGAAGCCGGCGCGGCGCCCGCCGGCGCCTACTGACCTTCAGCTCGCGGGGGCCCCAACGCGCAGCGCTGCGCGTTGGGGTGGAGTGACGCGCCAGCTAGGCTGGGGCGAGCGGGCCCCCCGGCCCAGCCAGGCGCGTAAGCGGCGCTCCGCGCCGCGCCAATTAAAGCGGGACGCCCCGCCAGCGGCGGGGCTGGGGCCCGCGCCAAGCAATGGAGCCGAAACCATGCCCCCGCGGAGGCGGGAATTCGTGGCGGTTGCACGGCCCGC
>JAKAUF010000326.1 GCA_021827785.1 Acidobacteriota bacterium
TTTTGCCGCGGAGAGATGGCCGAGTGGCTGAAGGCGCACGCTTGGAAAGCGTGTATATCCGAAAGGGTATCCAGGGTTCGAATCCCTGTCTCTCCGCCAGAACCTCCCACGAATAACAACGCCGCGCCCCCGCCCCAAAGAAAGATTCGCCGCTGCCGTAATATCGCGCCTCTCGCGGGGACCGCGAACGACTGCGGCGTGCATGCGCCACCAAGCGCCGGCAACCGACATTGACGGGCGCGGGCCCCGGCCGGCGCCGCGCTTAACTGGCGTGGAGGGCGTAATGATAGGGGAATTCGCGGACGGAAACGGCGTGGTAGCCGAGGGCGCGCAAGCGTTCCAGCGCCTCGGGCGGGGCGTAGACATGATCGCGGGGCGGGCCGACGGGGCGCTCGACGGCGGCGTTCCAATCCACGAACAGCGCCCAGCCGCCGGGCGCCAACAAACGGGGCAAGGCGCGCAGGGGAACATCGCCCATTTCATGCAGGACGTTCAGCGCCAGCACGCGGTCGGCGGTTTGGCCGCGCGCCTCCATCTCGCCCGGCAAAGCCGGCGTGATGTTGCCCGGGGCGCCCGGCGCGGCGAGCTTTTGCCGCAGCAACGCCAGCATTTCCGGCTGCTCATCCAGCGCGATGACGCGCAGGTCGGGGCGGCGGCGGGCCAGTTCGATGGCGTAGGTTCCGGTGCCGGCGCCGAAATCCAGCAGTGTCGAGCCATGCGGCGGAGCCAACAATGCCAGCAGTTCGTCCGGCGGCAGATAGGCCAGCCGCGCGGGATCGTCCAGCCGCGCAGCGCGGGCTGGATCGAAACGCTGCGGCTGCCGGCTGCCAGCCCGGTCCTCCGCTCGGTGTTCGTGATGCGCCATGCGCGCGCCTCCATTCCTGCATCGTCATTATAGAATCCGCCACGCGGGACGCGGGGACGAGGGATGAGGGACGCGGGACGGGTGACGGGCCGCGCGAGCGGACCTGCCCCTGGGGGCGCGGACGGCCTCGTCCGCAAATTGACATCGACAAGGGGCTGGCCGCTATAGCTCTTTTCTCGCTCCTTGACGCTCTAGGAGACAAATGCTATCTTCCTAGACGACCTAGGAGGCGCTGCTGCGATGGATAAAGAACTCGAACTTTTGCAGGGCACATTGGACATGTTGATCCTCAAGGCTGTTTCTCTCGGGCCTCTGCACGGCTACGGGGCTCTCCTGCGCATTCAGCAGATCTCCAAAGATCGTCTGGAGATTCAACAGGGCTCCCTGTATCCAGCGTTGTATCGCCTGGAGCACCGGGGCTGGATCACCAGCGAATGGGGCGCGTCGGAAAACGGGCGGAAGGCAAAGTATTATCGCCTCACCGCCGCGGGCCAGCGCCAATTGCAAGCGGAAACACGGAAGTGGAACCGTATGGCGGATGTCATCGCCGGAATTCTTCGCGCTACTCCGGAGGAGCTATGAGTGTCGCTAGTCGGCTTCGATCTTGGACGAGAGTCCTTCTGCGGCGCTCCCAAATGGAGGCCGACATGAATGCGGAACTTCGTTTCCACGTTGAGGCGTATGCCGAGGACTTGGCGCGCAGAGGCGTCCCTCGGCAAGAGGCAGCGCGCAGAGCACGCGTCGAATTTGGAGGCATTGAGCGCGTCAAGGAAGAGTGCCGCGAAGCGCTAGGAACACGGCTGCTCGGTGAATTCATTGCCGACGTGCGTTACGGCCTGCGCCAATTGCGTCGCAATCCCGGTTTCACGGCCGTCGCCGTGCTCACTCTGGCGTTGGGCATCGCGGCCAACAGCACGATCTTCAGTTGGATCAATTCCACCATTCTCGATCCCATTCCCGGCGTCTCGCGCACCAGCGACTTGGTCAGCGTGATGCGCGGAGTGCGCAGCGAGCATCCGACGCCGCCGTTCTCCTACCTGGACTATCGAGACCTGCGCGACAGCAACCACAGCTTTTCCGGCCTTCTGGCGTTTCACCAGGATTTCATGTACCTCACGGGAGGCGACAGATCGGAGCGGATTTATGGCGCGCTGACTTCCGCGAATTACTTCGACGTGCTCGGCGTGCGGCCGATCCTCGGCCGCGGTTTTTTGCCCGAGGAAGGGCAAAAGCCCGCATTCGTCGCGGTCATCAGCTATGCGTTGTGGCAAAGCCATTTCGGGGGGGACCGCTCGGTGGTCGGGAAGACCATCGGAGTCAACCTGCGCTCTTACACCATCGTCGGGGTCGCCCCACCCGGCTTTCAGGGATGCCTTCCCGGGCTGCGCCAGGATGTGTGGATTCCTCTGATTATGGACCGGTATGTGTGGGGTTCGAACCGGCCCGCTGATCGCGGCATTTTCTGGCTGAACGTTTTTGGTCGGCTCAAACCGGGTGTCTCCGCGCGACAGGCGGAGGGCGACTTGAATCTCATTATGCGGCGGATTGCGCAAGCCCATCCCAAGGCGCATCGGGGAAGTCCCAACCAGATCAGTCTTGATCCTCTCTGGCGGTCGCCCTTTGGGGTAAACGTTTATTTGTACAAAACCTTGCCCTTGCTGCTGGGGCTTGCGATGGTATTGCTGCTGCTGACGTGTGCGAACATCGCCAATCTCCTGCTGGTGCGTTCCGTGGGGCGGCGGCGCGAATTCGCAATTCGATTGGCGCTGGGCGCTGGCCGGGGAAAGGTAGTGCGCCAACTTCTGGTGGAGAGTCTCCTGCTGGCTTTGGCCGGGGGCGGAATCGCCATGCTGATCACGACTTGGGGTGCGGGAACCCTCCAGGATTTTGTCCCGTCCACGACCCTCCCGCTTACGCTGAATGGCCAGGCAGATCCTCGCGTACTTCTCATCACGCTGGCCATCTCACTCTTCACCGCATTGTTGTTTGGCACGCTGCCCGCTTGGCGGGCGACGTTGCCTAGCCCGGCGGCGGTGATCAAGGACGAGGCAGGCAGTATTGCTGGCGGATTCCACAAGTCGCGCTTGGCCGGGGGACTGGTCGTCGGGCAAATCTCGCTTTCGCTGTTGCTGCTCATCTGCGCGGGGCTATTCATCCAAAGCCTCGAACGCGCCCTGCACTCGGACCTCGGCTTCGATCCCAAGGGAGTAGTGCTAGCGTCGTATGCGCCCTTGCCCGATCACCTGAAATTCGGCCGAGAAGTGCTTGCCAAGGTTGAGGCCATTCCCGGGGTCGAGTCGGCGACGCTGGCGGACTTTTCGCCGCTCAACTTCACGGTTCACACTGATTACGTCGAACCCGAAGGATACGTACCACGGCCTCACGAGTCGATGGAAATCCTCCGCTGCGTCGTCGGACCCAATTACTTCAGGACGATGAAAACGGCGCTCATTTCCGGACGCGGGTTCACCAATGGTGACGCACCCGGCCGCCGGCTCGTGGCGATTGTGAATCAGGCCTTCGTGGACCGTTTTTGGCCCGGCCAGGATGCGCTTGGAAAACAAATTGGCTTCAGGAGCCGCTCGCTGACGGTTGTCGGCGTGGCCCAAAATGCCAAGTACCGGCAAATCAGTCACGCCGCGGATCCGGTCATTTACGTGCCAATGTTCCAGTTCGACTGGAGCCCGGTCACCGTGCTTGCACGGGTTCGGGGCGATCCGCGGGCATTCCTGTTCCCGGTCGAGCAAGCGATCCATGAGGTGGACGCCGGCTTGCCACGCGGCGCCCGATTCGGATCAACCCCTTCGCCGGTCTTTGATGTGACGACTCTCGAGAGCAGCATGCAGCTCGGCACCATCTTTCAAAGGGTCGCTGCAACCTTTGCGGGCTCCTTCGGGTTTCTGGCGCTAGCTTTGGCCACCGTGGGCGTCTACGGAGTGGTGGCCTACGCGACCCGCCAGCGCACGCGCGAGATTGCCGTTCGCATGGCGTTGGGAGCGGAACGGCGGGACGTGCTCGGATTGGTGCTGGGTCAGGGGCTGCGCCTCACCCTGGCCGGCTTGGCGATTGGCATGGCGGTATCCGTCGCGGCGACGCGCTTCTTACGGGGCCACCTCTTTGGAATAACAACCACCGACCCGCTGACCTTTGCGGGCGCTGGAGCCTTGCTGTGCTTGATGGCGCTTATCTCTTGCTATATTCCCGCCCAGCGCGCGGTGAAGGTGGACCCAATGGCAGCCTTGCGATACGAATAGTTGGCGCTGTGCGAAGCAAGTGCCGTCAGCTTCGCAGGCCAGTTGTATCTGTTCCCCTCAGCAGGTTCCGGTGCCGGCGCCGAAATCCAGCAGCGTCGAGCCATGCGGCGGAGCCAGCAACGCCAGCAAGTCGTCCGGCGGCAAATAGGCTAGCCGCGCCGGATCGTCCAGCCGCGCGGCGCGATCCGGATCGAACCGCTGCGGCTGTCGGCTGCCGCTGCGGTCGCCCGCTGAGTGTTCGTGATGCGCCATGCGCGCGCCTCCATTCCTGCATCGTCATTATAGAATCCGCCGCGCGGGACGCTGGGCGCGGGACGAGGGGCGTGGGATGAGGGATGAGGTCGCGGGCTGGGCAGCGCGAGCGGCCCGGCCCCCTGGGGGCGCGAGCGGCCTGCCCCTGGGGGCGCGGACGGCCCCGTCCGCAAATTGATATGGGCGCGGGGCGGCCGGCTATTGCCGGGCGCGGGCCTTGGCCCGCTTATGGCTCGGCGCGGGGCGCGGCCCCACCCCTTGGGCTGCCTGGCGGCGGCGCGACCCGCCAATGAAGGCAAAACGCCTGGCGCCGCGGTTTGTGCGTTTGCGCCTGTTACCCGGCGGAAGCGCGGCTTGCCGCGCCGCATGTTGGCGCGCGCCAGCGGATACCATGAACTCACCATGTCCTTTTTCCGCCTCGCCGGACTGAGCCTGTTAGCCGCCGTGCTGCTGGCCGTTCCCGCCGCCTTCGCCGCCGACGGCTATCCCCACAGCACGCACGCCTTCGTGCAGGGCTTGGTCTTTTCCCACGGCCACCTATACGAGAGCGACGGCCTCTACGGGCATTCGATGCTGCGCGAGGATGATTTGGCCACCGGACGGACCATCAAGTCCTACCGCCTGCCGGCGCAGTATTTCGCCGAGGGCCTGACCGCCTGGGGCAACACGCTGGTCCAGCTGACATGGAAGGCGGACATCGGCTTCGTCTACGACCGCAAGACCTTCCGCGTGCTCCGCACGTTTCTCTATGATTACCAGGGCTGGGGCCTGACGCAGAACGGCCAGAGCCTGATCGAAAGCGACGGCAGCGACAAGCTGCGCTTCCTCAATCCCAAGACCTTCGGCGTGGAGCGCATCCTGCGCGTGACCTATCGCGGCAAGCCGGTGACTCAGCTCAACGAACTGGAATACATCCACGGCAAAATCTACTCCAACGTCTGGATGACGAACTATATCGTCATCATTTCCCCGCGCACCGGCGATGTGCTGCATTGGATCAACCTGAAGGGCATTCTGCCCGCCGGCGCGGTCAGCAATTCGAATGCGGTGCTCAACGGCATCGCCTGGAAGCCGGAAACGCGGCAGCTTTTCGTCACCGGCAAGCTGTGGCCGAGCCTTTTCCAGATCCGCGTCGTTCCCGGCCCGCCGGGGAAATAACCGGCGGACGCCGGCCGCGGCGCGGCGCCCGCCGTCGCGGTTCGGCGGTTGCCCCTCCCGGCCGGTTGCCGCCGGCGCCGCTAACGCACGGCGAAGCGGCGGAAGATGCGCACCTTGGCGCTGTCAACGAGGAATAAGTACACGATGATGACGCCCAGCAAACCGGCGATGAGCGACCACGGGATGGGGGCCATGAGAATTCCGCGACTGGCGAGGATGCCGACGGCGAGGATGTCGGCGAGGGAGCTAAACAGCAGCCAGCGGCTGGGCGCCGAAGACCAAAAACGGCGCCGTTCCCGGACCAGATAGACGGTGCCCTGGCCGGTAAAGACCAGCATGACGAAGACCAGCGTCTGCAACTGGGGCAAGGGCAGGTGCAGCCAGTCCCGGGCGGCGAAGAAGACGGCAAAGGACAGGATCAAGATCAGACAGGCCAGCGCGCCCGCGGTGAGCATCAGCGTGCGAATGTCCCAGCGGTCGGGATGGGGGGAAAACGAGACCCGGTCCGTGGCGATGGACATGGTGACAAAATCGTTGGTGAACAGCAGCAGGACCACCAGCAGGGGCGTGATCACGAAGGTTCCGGTGAGCATCACCCCGAGACTGAGGAAGACGCCGATCTCCAGCGTCTTGATGATCTTATTGAGGCTGTAGGTCAGCATCCGCTGGTAGATGCGGCGGCCGGTTTCCACCGCGCCCAGGATGCCGGCAAGGCCGCTGGCGGTGAGCACGATACTGGCGGCGGCCTTGGCCACGTCGGTGGCGGTGGAGACGGCGATGCCGGCCTCCGCCTGCTTCAGCGCGGGAGCGTCGTTGACGCCGTCCCCAGTCATGCCGACGATATGGCCCTGGCGCTGGAGCGCGCGCACCAGACGGAACTTGTCCTCCGGAAAAACGCCGGCGTAGGCGTCAAAGCCCTCCGAGCCCTGGGCCGTTCCGGCGCGCAGGTCGGCGGCGGAGCCGACGCGACCGCCGATGCCGACGGCGGTGGAGACCGCGCGGGCGGTGGCCTCGCCGTCGCCGGTGACCATCAGAACGCGCACCCCAGACCGTTGCAAGCTGGCCACCAGGTCCGCGGAGTCCTCCCGGACCGGATCTTCCAGGCCGAGCAGGCCCATGAGCCGCAGCGCGGTTCCCGTCCCGGCGGCGACGGCCAGCACCCGGGCGCCGCCCGCCGCCATTTGCTCCACCGCCTCGGCAGCGCCGGGCGCCGCCTCCGCCGCCGCCAGCACCGCGCTGGGGGCGCCCTTGACGGCGCGCAAATCACCGCCGGGCTGCTCGTAAACGGCCTCGGAGCGCTTGCTGGTGTTTTCACGTGATATGAATTGCAGGCGGCGCGGACCGGCGTCCAGCACGCCGCGTTCCCGCGCCGCGGCCAGGATCGCCAGGTCAATCGGATCCTGCGTGGCGGCGTCGGAGGCGAGCGCCGCCATGCGCAGCACCGCCTCCGCGCCCTGGCCGCCCAGGGGCAGGATCCGCGCCAAGGAGAGCCGGTTTTGGGTGATGGTGCCGGTCTTGTCGGTGCACAGCAC